>CAIKAA010000361.1 GCA_903825275.1 uncultured Fibrobacterota bacterium
CGTGTGCTCTTCCGATCTCCATGTACCCCATGGGATTCTGCGTCTGGTTTTCGTTGGTCGAAGAGACGATCCAGGCTTCGCCTTGGGTGCGCAGCTCGAATCCGGACGCGGTGAGGATGGCCTTCAAGCCATCGACCGGATCCACTCCGCGCAAGGTTCCCGAAACCTGTCCCTTGGCATTTCGGTCGACCAAAATGTTCAAGCCCGTGCGCTTGCCGTATTCTTCCGCAAAGGTTTGGATCTCTTGATTTTTCACCGTCATGGTGATGGCGTTGCGGCCCACTTCGATGGTGCCCTGGGTTTTGGGCTTTGGAGATCGCACTTGGTAGGCCTGCCCATCCCAGAACAGGTCGTACCCCAAGGGTTGAACAATGTTCCGCAAGGCATCGAGGACCGGCATTCGGTGCAGCGAAACGGTGACCTTCCCCTTGACTTCTGGATAGGGAAAGATGTTTAGGTCATAGGCTTTGGCAATGGCGCGGAGCACGTCACGGATGTCTTGGTCCACGAATTCGGTGGGTTCCATCACCGGTCCACCAGACGGGGTGGGCAAGTCTTCCGATGCCAAGGAAAGATTGGATCCGGCGGGAGGAAGGCTGGTTCCAACCGGCGAAGGAAGAGGGGGGAGACCCGAGCCAAGAAGGGGGACGGTCTGAACCGAATGAGGCGAGGTGAGGCGCGTCGGTTGAGAGGCCGAAAACGCCCCGTTCGCGCAGGTCAGCGCCAAGCATAAAGAAAAAAGGGGTTTGTTCATAGTGATGGCTGCAATCTAGAACTTTGTCACCGGGAGCGCCCAGGTAGGATCTGATGAGGGGAGGAGAAAATCCTTGGCAGGGAGAGGGAGGTTTTTCTAGACTTGCTCGCCTTCGCACCCTTTTTCCAATTCAGGAAAGAGGAAACATCGAGTTTCGCTTATCGGGTGAAGATCGATCGTGCGATTTACAACGAAGGTCAAAACATGGCACAGCTCCTTTACGGAACCGAAGCGGATCTCCTTGAGATCGAAGGCAAGGTTTCCACGCGCACACCCGAGGAAGCGGAAGCGCTTCTGCTTGCTTACTCCGCCACCCTCGAAGGTGTCGAAGAAGGCAAAATCGTGGCTGGCACGATCCTGCAATTCGACGAGACCAATGTCATCGTCGACATCTCCTTCAAGTCTGAAGGCGTCATCCCCCGCAGCGAATTCAAGAATCCCGAAGAGCTGATCGTCGGCGCCCATGTGGACGTCTACATCGAGCAAATCGAAGGCGACGACGGCGCCGTGGTTCTGTCCAAGCAACGCGCCGACTTCATGAAGGTCTGGGAACGCATCCGCGACGCCTACGAGACCGGCGAAGTCGTCGAAGGCACCTTGCTGCGTCGCATCAAGGGCGGCATCGTGGTCGACCTGTTCGGCATCGAAGCCTTCTTGCCCGGCTCGCAGATCGATCTGCGTCAGATTCCGGACATGGACGCGCTGATCGGCCAGATGATGGGCTTCCGCGTCATCAAGGTCCACAAGAGCCGTCGCAACATCGTGGTCAGCCGTCGTATCGTTCTCGAAGAAGAACGCGGCCGCTTGCGCGACCAGATCATCGACACCCTCGAGCGTGGCCAGGTCCGCGACGGCGTGGTCAAGAACATCACCGACTTCGGTGCGTTCATCGACTTGGGCGGCGTCGACGGCCTGTTGCACATCACCGACATGACCTGGGGTCGCATCCAGCACCCCTCCGAGCTCGTCCATATCGGACACAAGCTCACCGTCAAGGTGTTGGATTTCAACGATCGCAAAGAGCGCATTTCGCTCGGCCTCAAGCAGCTCCAGGAACATCCTTGGAAGACGGTTGCGACCAAGTATCCAGAAGGCCAGCGCGTCAATGGCAAGATCGTCTCGATCACCGATTACGGCGCCTTCATGGAGCTGGAGCAGGGTGTCGAAGGCCTGATCCACATTTCGGAAATGTCTTGGACCCAGCACGTCAAGCATCCTTCCCAAGTGGTCAAGGTGGGCGATGCGGTCGACGCAGTTGTTCTGCGCATCGACACCGAGAACGAGAAGATCTCCTTGGGCATCAAGCAGATCGAGCCGGATCCTTGGAGCACGATCGAAGACGACCTGCCCCTGAACACGGTCATCACCGGTCAGGTCCGCAACTTGGCTCCGTTTGGCGCCTTTGTGGAAATCAAGGAAGGCATCGACGGTTTGATCCACGTTTCCGACATGAGCTGGACCAAGAAGGTGAACCATCCTTCCGAAGTTCTGCAAAAGGGCGACACCGTCACTTGCATGGTGTTGTCGGTCGACAAGGAAAAGCGTCGCATCTCGCTGTCGCTCAAGGCCATGGGTGAAGATCCTTGGAAGGGCGTGCCGAACAAGTACCCGTTGGGCAAGCAGCTCGAAGCTCCCATCACTCGCTTGTTGGATCGCGGCGTGGTTTTGGAATTGGAAGAAGGAATCGAAGGATTCGTTCCCCTGTCCAAGCTCACCGAAGAGCCCATCAAGGTGCCTGCCGAATCCTTCCGGGTTGGTCAGACCATCAAGGCCACCGTGGTCGAACACGACATCGAGACCCGCAAGCTCACGCTTTCCTGCCTCGACACCTCGACCGACTGGCGCAATTACGTCCAGGGCAGCCGCTCGGACGACAGCCGCACCACGCTGGGAGACATCTTCCGCGCGGCGCAGCAGGCCAGCAACCAGTAATTTGTTCATAGTTGGTTTCTGTATTGAACGGTTATGACCGTTCGATACAGGAATAATTCGTCAGATTTTGACAAAGGCCCGTTCTCGGTACTCGCCGAGGACGGTTTTTTTTTGTTGTTCGGGTCGAACATTCCGATTTCCTGGTCAGGAAGAATGGAGCGTGAGCAGGATCCATCCAAAAATCACGCCGATGCTGACGAGGAGCCAGAACCATGCTCGCCAGAAAAACCAAAGCCAAGAGTTCAAGCCTCCGCCCTCTGCTGCAACCGCTTTTCCGACGCGACGAAAAGATCGGAAGAGATCAATATCCATCAGGTAGGCCGATCGGTTTGAAAAGTGTGGGGTCAGTTCTCTTCGCAAGGCGGAGTTGGGATCGGACGTTGATTCGATGGGAGAGGCTTCTTGGAATTCGATCAGTCCCTTGGCCAAGGCGTGAAGTGCTTCGTCATGGTGGACATTTTCCCGAACCGACGATCGATCGAGGTGGCTGCGAGCCGCTGCAGTGTCGCCGGTGATGGCGACTTCCAGGGCAAGGAATAGGTGTAGTTGCTTGTTCAATGAATCCTGTGGCCACGTTTCGATGCTTTGCCTTGCAATCATGGAGGACTCGTCGAATCTTCCGAGTCTTCGCAAGGAAAGACAAAAATTGAACATCATCCAACTCTTGACTTCGGAAAAGTCTTCCCAATTGGACATCCATTTGACCGCGGCCCTGTTCATGCCCTGCACAAGGAGCAATCGACCGACCTCTCCCCAAGTGCTTACGTGTGCAACCAGGGCGCTCCTGCGCTTGGAAATGA
>CAIKAA010000362.1 GCA_903825275.1 uncultured Fibrobacterota bacterium
GTGGAGATCTTGCATGGAGTGGCATTTCTGCTCGATGTGAAGGTGGTGCCCGCCGACGGAAAGGGGGTGTATCGACCTCTTCGCGTTCATTTGGTAGGCGGGGCACCCGCATGGGTGCCAAGGGCATTCGGTGATTCTGGAGTGGCAGTTATGGGTTTGGAAATATCGGTTAAAAAGGAGGTTTTATCGCCCGCTGCCCTTGGCACCTAAAGGTGCCCTTCCGGTTTCGTAAAGCCGTAGCGGTCGAGACGGCCCATGGGGCCTCCTCAGGACAAGCGGGAGATCCGAATCCTTCGTTGATGAACAACTCCTCGTGGTTTGAAGTGGCAATTCTGTGATCCTCAAGAAGAGGAAGCTTTGCTTCCGCCCTTCGACAGGAGAGCTCTCCAAGGATGGGCGAGCCCGCGATGGTCTCAACGGCGATCAGTCCAGCGGCGGGAACTGGTAGATGTTCAGGCGATCGCCTTCAAAGTCGCCCTTCTTGATGCGGAAGATGCGGCCGGTGTGGTCGCCGGTGCCGGGGCCGCGGTACATCTGCTCGGTGGTGAAGCCGTAGCGGAGTTGGATGTCGGTGGCGCGGTCGGCCAGTTCCCAGTGGTACGAGGGTTCGGGTGTGCGTCGTCCTTCCAATCCGGTGTTTTTCTGGGGCGCAAACATTCCGAAATGCGCGACCACGCCTTTGGAAGACAGGTATTCGATACCGTAGAGGAAGGTCTCCTTGGGATCCAAGCCGCCCACCAAGTTCGAGTGCACATGTCCCTTGCCGAAAATTTCGACCGCCGCTTCCAGCGAATCGACCCAGTGGCGCCAACCGCCATTGCGGCGGGCTTTGCCGGGGCAAATGAAGCCGAACAGGTCTTTGTCCCAGACTTCCAGATTGTGGGACAGGTCGGTGTAGCCAGCTTCCTTGTACTTGGCAAGAACGGTCAGGTCTTCCGGGGCGCCAATCACCGCCACGCCTTTGAAGTCGGTGTACTTCTCGCGGATGGCCTCCACCACGTCGATGTACGATTCGAGCTCACGGCGTTCCGGCACAAATCCGCCGCTGATTTTGAAGTTGCGGCCATATCCTGCTTGGCGCACGATGTCGTAGGCTTCGGCAATCTGACGAGGGTATTGCAACAAGACCCGGTCGGCATCCCGCTCGCGAACATTGATGGAGCAGAACAGGCAATCTTCCCCTTTATCCTTGAGGGCGCATTCGGCGCTGTACGAAACATCGATTTGGCCGTGGGGGTCGATCCGCAAGATGCTGCGAACGCTTTTGCCATCGGACAGTTTCTGTTCAAGCACCGGGTGGGATGGCTCTTCGTAGAATTCGATGATTGCCAACAAGTTCTTTTCCCGATAGAGCAGCGGCACGCCGTCCTCCACGCGCAGGGAGAACGGGGTCCACTTGTTCTGCTTGCCGGTGGCCTTGATGCCGTGGGGCAGCCGAAAGGCCAAACCGGGGAGTTGTCCCGCAAACGGATAGGGGATGGTTTCTGTAAGGCGCAGGTGGCGGATCTCGTCGCTTTGGTACGAGATGCCAAAATCGTTCAATTCGATCGCGAGGCGAACTTCCTCCAGCATCTGGTGCTGGACGAGTTCTTTGGTAGGGCTTGATGTCGCAGTGGTCATGGGGTGTTCCCGGTAAAGTTGGTGGTGAGACGGAATCTGTCTATTTTTCAATGTTTGTGGAATCCCCGCTCACCCTTCGAGACGCCCTTCGGGCTCCTCAGGATGAGCGGTGGTTGGAATCCTTTGCATGAAGGATCTTGTCCGATCAGATGAATGAATCCTCCGCTCATCCTGAGGAGGAAGCTCCGCTTCCGTCTCGAAGGGTAAGCGGAGGAACGACAGGATTTGTGCCACTGGTCAGTCGATGGACGGAAATTGGTAGAGCTCGATCTTGTCCCCCTGGAAATCGCCCGTCTTGATCCGGAAGACCCGGCCGGTGTGGTCGCCCGAACCGGGGCCGCGGTACATTTGTTCCACGGTAAAACCGTAGCGGATCTGGATGTCGGTGGCGCGGTCCAGGATTTCCCAATGGTGGGCCGCCGAGGGGCTGCGGTGGCCTTCGAAAGGCGTTCCCTTCTCGGGGCGGAACACGCCGAAATGCGCCACGATCCCGCGCGAAGAGAGAAATTCGATGCCGTCGAGAAAGGGTTCCTTGCTGTCGAGTCCGCCCACGAAATTGGAGTGGACATGGCCTTTGCCGAAAATCTCCACACTGGCCACCAGCGAATCGACCCAGTGCTGCCAGCCGCCATTGCGACGGGCCTTGCCTGGGCACACGAACCCGAACAGGTCCTTGTCCCAGACTTCCAAATTGTGCGAGATGTCGGTGTAGCCGGCTTCTTTGTACTTGGCCAAAATCGACAGGTCGGCGGGCGCGCCGATCACGGCCACACCGCTGAACTTGGAGTGTTTTTCGCGGATGGCTTCGACGATGTCGATGTAGGATTCAAGCTCGCGGCGCTCGGGAACAAATCCACCGCTGATCTTGAAGTGGTTCGCCATGCCTGCGCGTCGCACGATGTCGTAGGCCTCGGCGATTTGGACGGCGCTCTTGATCGCGGGGCGAGACGGATCGCGCTCGCGCACGTTGTACGAGCAGAACAGGCAATCCTCGCCGTTGTCCTTCAATGCGCATTCGTCGCTGAAACCCACGTTCACTTGTCCATGGGGATCGATGCTCAACAGAGAACGCACCTTCACACCGGAGCCAAGTACCTGCTCGAGTTCGGGATGTTTTTCGGGGATCTCGAAAGCGAGTTCGCCAACAGGTTGTTCGTCATGGAGCAATACGGGTTTGCCGCCATCGATCACGATGGAATACGGCGTCCATCGAGCGTACTTCACGCTGGTGTTGATCCCGTGCGGGAGCACGAAATCCAAGGACGTCTTTTCGCGCCGATAGGGGTCTTCGACAACGTCCTGTCCGCGCAGGCGTTTGAGGGCTTCGGCATCGAAATGGACGCCGTGTTCGCCCAACTCCAGCGTCAAGCGCACTTCGTCCAGAAGGACCTTCTTGTTCTTGGTCTTCACCAAGCTTGTGTTCGACATGTCAACTCCGAGGATCGGATCTGGTGATCGTTTTTTGATGTGCGTATTGAGAATGTTCCCGAAGAGGTCAAAACCACCGCGGCGCCATTGGCACCCAATGGTGCCCTGCCGGTTTCGCAAAGCCGTGGCGGTCGAGACGTGAAGTTGAACTTCACTCCCCTGGACGAGCGGTGGAAGACGATGGTCGTTCGATTCAAATTCCTAGGCGGACAATTTCCGCACGGCCTTCAGCAGGGCGTCCACCTTGTCGGTGCGCTCCCAGGTGAGGTCCGGATCGTCCTTGCCAAAGTGGCCGTAGTTGGTGGTCTTGGAGTAGATGGGTCGTTTGAGGTCCAGCTGGGAAATGATGTCGGCGGGTTTGAAGGAAAAGACCTGCAGCGCCGCCTGCAAAACGATTTCGTCAGAAACTGTCCCGGTGCCGAAGGTGTCCACATACACGCTCACCGGCGCGGGATGGCCGATCGCGTAGGCGAACTGGACTTCGGCGCGTTTGGCAAGCTTGGCGGCCACGATGTTCTTGGCCACCCAACGTCCCAAATAGGCCGCCGACCGATCGACTTTCGACGGATCCTTTCCTGAAAACGCCCCACCCCCATGGCGGCCCGCACCGCCGTACGTGTCGACGATGATCTTGCGACCCGTCAGGCCCGTATCTCCCTGGGGGCCGCCCACCACGAATCGTCCGGTGGGGTTCACCAGGTATTCGGTGTTCTTGTCCAACAACTTTTTCGGCAAAACCTTTTTGACGACGTTTTCGATGATGAACTTCTCGATCGTGGCGTGGTCCACCTCGGCGGTGTGTTGGGTCGATACGACCACGTTCACGATGCGAGTGGGCTTGCCGTTCACGTATTCCACCGAGACCTGGCTCTTGGCATCGGGTCGCAGCCATTTCACCTTGCCGCTCTTGCGGATCTCGGTCAATTTCCGTCCCAAACGGTGCGCGAAGACGATGGGGGCGGGAAGGAGCTCGGAGGTTTCGTCGGTGGCGTACCCGAACACGATCCCCTGGTCGCCAGCGCCTTGCTCGGCGGTCTTTTTCCCCTTGGCCTTCTTGGCGTCCACGCCTTGCGCGATGTCGGGCGATTGGGTGGTGAGCAGGTTGGTGATGAACACCTTGTCGGCGTGGAAGACGTCGTCGTCGTTCACGTACCCGATTTCCCGGATCGCGTCACGGACCACTTTGCTCAGATTGATGACCTCGTCCAGCGGACGGGTGGATCCGGTCTTGGCATCTTGCAGCGAGGGAATCGTGATTTCTCCGCCCACCACCACCTGGTTGCTCTTCACAAAGGTTTCGGCCGCCACGCGGCTATGGGGATCGATGCGCAATACCGCGTCCAGGATGGCATCCGAGATGGTGTCGGCGACCTTGTCGGGGTGGCCTTCTCCGACGGATTCGGAGGCGAAGACATAGCGAGACATTTTTTGGTTTCTTTCTGGGATGGATTCGATGGAGCTGGGTCGATGGGTTTGTCGGCTACCAACGAGCGACAAGGTCCGGAATTTCGGCTAAACCTTTCACCACGGGAACACCAGGGCGCACGGTGCTGCCCACGCGGTCCAACCATACGGCTTGCATTCCCGCGTTGCGGCCGCCTTCCACGTCGTTCTGCCATGAATCGCCCACCACGATGCATTCGGCGGGGTGGGTCCACAGCCGACGGGAGGCTTCCAAAAAAATGCCCGGTGATGGTTTGGGTTTTCCGATTTCAGCCGAGATCAACACTTCCTGGAAATGTTCGCGCAGACGCAGCTTGTACAGTTTCTTGCGCTGTTGTTGGGGATGCCCGTTGGTCACGATTCCCAGTGCACGTCCGCGCAGACGTTCCAGGCAGGGAAGCGCGTCGGGGAAAAGTTCCCACCGGTCTTCATAAGCTTCCACGAAGGTCGCGAAGAATCGATCGGCCGCATCGTCGTTTAACGAAGGCCGATTGAACGCCAGCTTCACGCGTTGGCGGCCTTGCTGCGCCCACGACAAGGTGCCTTTTTCGAAGGTGTCGAAAAGGCTCGACGAGGCCCTGGTCCAGGTGGTTCGAAATCCGATTTCATCGCGCGCGATTTCGGAGGTGTGGGTGGTGAAAATTTCTTCCAGGGCTCCCGTGACAGCCGAGGAGTGGTCGAATAGCGTGCCATCCAGATCGAAGAGGATGGTCGCCGAGCGCCGCGCTGCCCAGTCGGGGAAAGCGAGGTCATTTGGGATTTTGCTCACATTTCCTCCAAACTGGATCCAAGTGGATCCGGCGACCTCATTCCCCATTCCCTGACCCGGTTCAGGGGTGATGAGGTCGCCAGGGGCAACTTGGAGGTTGATGAAAGGAAACGTCCAAGTGCTTTACTGATTGTTTATAACCTAAGCGCGTCTATAGACTATATCAAGTAAAAGGTTGTACGCCAAAAGGTGGGACTGATTTCTGTTGAAATTTGAGCAGAGAAATTTCGGAGAAGCGCCAATCCGCAACGTAATTGTCAAAGCGGAAGAGCTTTCGTTTCGCTTCCACTGGTATGGAGGTTCCACGTCCTGTGGGCTGTCCCCCTTGCGGCCGGTCGCCAGGGGATGGTACCGATGACTGCGGTTTCAGGGTTCTGCCTATGGCTTCCGTTACAACGACGAGGCGTTCAATGGCGTTGGGAACAAGGCTGTTTTCTTTTCTGCGACAGGGAACGGCGGGTCGTACCTGTGGTACCGGGCCTTCAGCGACGGCTACAAGCCGGATGCGTTCTCGCTGCGGTGTGTGCAGGACTACTAGGCTCCATGGATCGATTTTTCTCGTTGCGTGCCCAATCCAAAAAGCGGCAAGCCTGTGGGACTTGCCGCCGTTTGGGTAGTCTGGGAATTTGCGGAAAATTGGCTCTCTTGCCAAAAGCCCAAATGGGAAGAGAGTTGCGTCTTGAACTCTGTGAGGATCGTCAGAATGCATTTAGATGGAAAATTCTGGGTCGGCCTCCTTGTGGCTAAGATGGAATTCGGCCAAGAGCGACTTCTTGATCGCGTTGAAGCCTTGGCCTTCGCGGGGGCGCGGGCGGGCGATGCCTACGTCCACGATGCGCTTGATGCGTCCGGGCCTTGGCGAAAGGACCACCACTCGGTCCGATAGGTACAGGGCTTCGTCCACATCGTGGGTGACCATGATCACCGTCAGGCCTGGCTTGGCCTGCCAGATCTTCTCGATTTCTTCCTGCATGTACATGCGCGTCAGCGCGTCGAGCGCGCCCAAGGGCTCGTCGAGCAGAAGGATTTCTGGATCGGTGGCCAAGGCGCGGGCGATGGAGGCTCTCTGGGCCATTCCACCCGAAAGCTGGGACGGATAACTTTTCGCAAATCCATCCAACCCAACCAACTTGATGTGGGTGTGGACAATTTCTGACCGCTCTTTCTTTTTTAGATGAGCCAGTCCAAATCCCACGTTTTCCTCCACCGTCAGCCAGGGAAGCAGGCGGTGGTCTTGGAACACAAAACCCCGGTCGCGACCAGGACCTTGGATGGGTTTCTCATCCAGTAGCGCCGTCCCCGAATACGACCTTTCCAAACCGCCGATGATCCGCAAGAGGGTTGTCTTGCCGCAACCCGA
>CAIKAA010000363.1 GCA_903825275.1 uncultured Fibrobacterota bacterium
ACCTCGTTACCCCTTCCCCTCGATCCAAGCCGCTCCTTGATAGGCCCTACAGGCCAGCTTCTAGGTTCTTTGAAAGTGGCTAGAAAATAAACTCCAAAAACATAGGCCAAAAAAGACTGTGACAAAACATTTACAATCCAAGAAAAATGGCTAGAACATATTATGCAAAAAACAAGGGTAGAAAAATATATAAAAACATAATCAAGAAAAGTGTTGACGTAACTATGATGAAATTCTAGCCACTTTTGGAAAATCAAGTTTAGGGAGATTAGGATAATCTTGGGGTTTCTTGACAAATTATGTCGTATTGGGGGAGTGGTTCACTATTCCATTACTACGGTGGAATCTAGCAAGTCGGGGAAGGTGCCTTAAACAGTGGTATGGTGGCGAAATTTGCTAATTGTGCATTGTTAAAACAGCTTCTAGAAAGTCGTTTTTTGCCCTGAAACCCCCATAGTTAAAGGGTTTGCTATATTTTATACACTCAAATTACTATTTCCTAACTATTTAAATTTTTGAACGCTGGAAATAGCGATGAATAAAGGGCTTCAAGTCTACTTGCTAATACCCGACATCGGACGTCTCCAGAGAGGTTTTTGAGAACAGTCCAAAAATTTACACCAAGGTTTCCTTGCGCGGTTGGGGGATTGTGGGTTCTCACTACCTTTCCCCGTACTTCGCACCGGGTAAAGACAAGGGGAACCCACTCCGGTGCCTTGGGCGAAGTGGCCAAACAGAAAGGTGAACCATCGATCCGATCGTCGGGCGCGTGCGCGATGCTTTGGGTGCTCTGTCCCAAGGACTTCCGGTTTTGCCGCGTCAAGACGACGCGACGATTTTCGACGGCCTCTCCCAACGCTTCGACCCAGGTCACGCGGTGGTTTTACGCGGACTATTGGACATGGAAACTTCCCCTTCCGCCCGACCTGTTCCGGAATTGTCGCAAGCATTGGAAATCAGGTTCGAAGCGCTGACCAATGAATTGCGCGACAAGTTCACCGCCCTGGAGCGTGACTTTCCGGAGCGCTTTGGCGTATCGATCTTGGGAAAGCGCCTGGAGGAAACGGGCTGGTTCAAGCCCGTGGTGATGGGCTGGGAGACCACTGGACGCGGCTCCCGCAAGGATTTGCGCACCATCTACTTGCTCGTCTACCGAGACTTGATGGCCGAATGCGAACGCGTGTTGGTCCAGTGCCAGAGCCGGTGCGACCATCTGGATGATTTGGCCAGTCGCCAATGGTTGGCGCAGGCGTTGGACAACGGAGAGCGGATTCCGGCTTGTCTGGAAGAAGGCTTGCGCCCGACAGAATCCGAACGCTTGAAAGTTTGGCGAAATTTTGCGACCAAAGCTGGCGAAGACGCTTTTTGCCAGGTCTTGGCCGGCAAATGGGAAAAGATTCTCGCGGCCGATCTCGCGACCTTGCAGATGGTCGCTGCGCGCCCTTGGGCAGACACCCGGGAAAATGGGTTTTCGGGGTTCGCTCGTCGTTATGTCCATTTTTGCCGCGCCATCGCCGAGGCGATGGTTTGGCTTTCCCGCTCGCGATGGCAGCTCCATTTGCGCGGACTACCTACAGAAATGAACCCGGAGATCCAGCCATGATTCTGATCGAATTCGCAACCTTGCTTCTTGCTGGCGCCGCGTTGGTGATGGCCATGGCCGCCTTTCGCAAGGCCACCTCCACGACCAACCAAGACGCCAACGCCTTGCGCGACCAGGCTTTGCGGCAAGAATTCGCCGAATTGAAAAGCGCCATCGAGACCCTTCCGGGTCGGATTGCCGACGAAACGGCGGCGTCGCCTTTGCGAGAGGCCGTAGAAGGAGTACGGGAAAGCATCTCGCGCTCCGGGGAACTTTTGGAAGAGAGCGTTGCGCGAATCGGACAGGAGCTGTTGGCCACCTCGGCCACTTTGGAGGCTTCGTTGGATCGCGGCTTCCGGTCTGTCGGCTCCAGCCTGGAATCGGTTCGCTTGACCACCGAAAACGGGTTTAAATCGGCCCAAAGCAAAGACGATGGGGTGGCATGGAAGGGGCTCGAAACCACCTTGAGAGAATCGATCCGGATGACCTCGGAGCGTTCGGAAATCCAAGTGGCTTCCATGGAAACCGGGTTTGGCAAGCTCGAGAGCACGCTTTTTCCTGTGGTCGAATCCATCGGACGACTTTCGGGGCGGATCGATGCCTTGCCAGACGCGTTGGCGGTGCAATCCCTCCGCTTGGAGGAAGCTCTGGGTGGTTTGTCGAAAGGAATGTCCCAGCTGGTCCAGGTCGGTGAAACCTCGCTGGCGGCTCAAACCGCTTCCGGTGGCCCGGATCTCGTGGTTTCGGCAATCACCGCCCAGGCCGGCACCGTTGAAAAGGTTTTGGAGGCGGTTTTGGAGCAATCGTTCTCTTCCGCCAAAATTTTGGGCGCCATTGAATCCACGAGACAGGAATTGTTACTCCTGAATCAGGCGCTTTCCAATTCTTCCCTCCCGGTGACCCAAGGGTTGCAATCGCTCGCCCTCGAATGGAATGCCTCGATCGCCCAACTTCCCTCAAAAATTGCAGAAGCCTCGGCCAACCAGGCCCGTCCGATGCCCGAGCTGGAAGAGCTCGCCATCGCGGTTCGCGAATCGGGACATTTGCGCGGCGATGTGGCCAGATCGGTCGGAGAAGCGGTGTCCCGCATCAGTCAGGAATTGTCCTCGTCTGCCCAAGCGGCCAACACGGCGCGCGACGAATCGGCGCTGTCGTTGCAGGTGGCGATGGATCGGCTCGAAGCCTTTGCCCACCAGATCGAGACCCGTTTGGCACCGCTTTCCGATGCGCTCAAGGGGCATGGCGACGCGGTCGGCCCCATCGCCCACGGGTTGTCGATGGCCCAGGATCGCTTGGAAGAAGCCGCCGCCTCGCTGCGCGCCAACCAGGCGGAATTCGCGGCATCGGTGGGGTTGTTCACCCTTGCCGCCCAAGAATTGTCGGGTGGGTTGTCGTTGTTCGCCCGCGAAGGAGATCGCCAAGGTGCGGAAGATCCACGAGCCGCCCAAAAGGCCTTGTTGGAATCGCTGGACCGGATGATGGTCGGCTTCGCCGAATCGCTCAAGTCTTTGTTGACAGAATCTGACTTGCGGACCCGGGAAGTGCTGGCCGAATTGGCGGCAAGGCTCCCGACCGGACAGGGCGCTTGATCTCGATGAACGAGCGTTTGGACAAGGTTTGGGCGGATTGGCAGGAGTTGGCCAAGATCCGCCCCATCGCAGCGCGATTCCTGCCCTGGGCCGAGTCCTTGCTGGCCGCCGCCCGCGAGAGTGCTGTTTGTGGGTTGGACCGACAGGCAGAGCTGTTGTTGGCGCGAATCCAAGCTCGGGCGGATTCCATCGGGACAGCCCCCTTCGAATCCGACAAAGAAGTCCGCCTAGAGGCTGTTTGGAATCCCAAGGGATTGCCGCCTCCAGCCAATCCCCAGCGTCAAGCCCGCGTTTGGCGCAAGATCCGGTCGCTTCGTTCGGCCCGGCTCCCGTTTCAAGGCGAGCATCATCCGGCGGCCATGGGGCTCGCGTGGGGGCCGTACAACCAGCAATCGGCCGTGGCCGAAGCCCTGAAGGCGGCGGCCTCGGTCGATCCGCTTTGGGTCGACGATTTTCTGGAACGAGAAAAAGCCATGCGGGCCTTGGATGGATTGTTGGGGATGAAATGATCGCTCGACACATTCATCCGCGAAATACCTGACCAGACGGAAAATGCTTTTGCCCGCAACTGGGGATCCAACCGTTTGGTGCTCTTGTTGATTCATGACAACCTGATTCGAACTCGGTTACAGCACCATTGCATCTCACCAAGTGGTCTTGCAGGAGTGGACTTCGGCGAGACATCTTCCAGATAAATGGCAACCATCTTTTATTCCATGGCGGGCGAGGGGCGCGGTCACGCAACTAGGGTGAAGGCGATCGTCGAGAGCTTGCGAGTTCGTCACCGGGTCGTTTTGTTTGCCTCGGGCCAAGCCTATGATTTACTCGAACCGTTTTATGCAGGTTCCGGGGTCCAAATCCGCCGCATCGAAGGTTTGTCGTTCTGCTACCGAGGCGATGGCAAACTGGATTACCTCCAAACCGGTCGCGAGTCGCTGCTTAAAATCCTGCGGCTGAAACATTGGATCGAGGAAATGTGCGACCAAGTGCGGGCCGACTCTCCCGACTTGGTCATTTCCGATTTTGAACCCTTGTTGCCGAGGGTTGCCAAGAAATTGGGGATCCCCTTTTTGAGCATCGATCATCAGCATTTTCTGACCAGCTATTCCCTCCGCAGTCTTCCCTTCCTCCAAAGAATCAAAGCGTTCTTGATGGGCTTGGTGGTTTCCCAGTTCTATTCGGGTCAAGCCCTTACGGTGATTTCGTCGTTCTACTCGCCTCCCTTGCGGTGGGGGAAATCCGATGTGCGTCAGGTGGGAGTCTTGCTCGGCCAAGACATCCTCAACGAGGTGCCGTCCGAAGAAAATTTCCTCTTGGTGTATTTGCGCCGAGAGACCCCCCAAAGAGTCCTGCGTGCTCTCGAAAATTGTGGAGTCCCGGCCAAGATTTATGGGCCAGAAAATGCTTTAGCCGGTCCAAATCTCTCTTTCCATTCCTTGGACCGAGCTGCCTTCGTCCGCGATCTCGCCCGTTGCCGCGCCTTGGTTTCGACAGCGGGAAACCAAGTGGTCGGCGAAGCCCTGCATCTGAGAAAACCGGTTCTGGTCATGCCGGAACCCGGGAATTGGGAACAGGGGATCAACGGTTTTTTTGTCGAAGAGATGGGTGTCGGAAAATGTCATTCGATGCTCTCCATCCGATCGAATTCGATTCGCTCCTTTTTGGAAAACCTGGAATCCCATCGCCAGGCGGTCAATGTTCGTCGCCCTTCGGGCAATGGTGAAGTTTCCCAGATCGTGGAGGATTTCTTGATCAAATTGCAAGCTCTCCGCGGTGCCAAAATCGTCCATTTGGTCGGTGGAAATCCCTCAAACGGTGAGGTGCCATCGTGATCAAGTCTGCCCTCGGGGTTTTGAACCACCAATTCCGCGTCCATACTTCTCGACGACCGTTGCCCAGAATCTTGACTTGGACCACGAATTTCCGCTGCAACGCCCAATGCGGCATGTGCGATTCCTGGAAGAAGGAGAATGACGGGGAGCTTGACACCAGCCAAGCCCTTTCGGTCGTCGCCAAACTGCCCAAGTCCATCACCGCCGTGCGATTGACGGGTGGCGAGCCGTTTTTGCGTTCCGACCTCGACACCATCACGCAGGCCCTTGACGAGCACCTGCGTCCGGACTTGATCCACATCACCAGCAACGGATTTCTGACCCGTCGTATCGAAGAATTTCTTTCCCAACGACGACAAATTTCGTCCACCCCCCTCCATCTCCTCATTTCCCTCGACGGGGGAGAGGAACTTCACAACCAGATTCGCGGCAGGCCTTTCGCCTACCGGACCGCCTGGGAAACCATCCAGATGGTGGCAGGCAGCGCCCGCAAATGGGGCGTGGAACTGGCGGTCAACCAAACGGTGGTCGACGAACGCGGGATTTTGGAATACGACGCACTGCACCAAAAATTGACTGCCTTGGGAGTGTCTCACCACGTCGTGATCGCGTATGCGGAAAGCGCGACGTATTCGACGGAACAAGCCGTCGATTTATCCCCCTCCTTTCCCGGGGCATACAAACTCGCCCATCCCATCGAAAGCAACCTTCTAAAAACCTTTCTGGATCGGCTCCAAACCGATTTCCATGCGCTTCCCCTCAAAAATCGGATCGGCAAGAGCTATTACCTCCAAGGAATTCGCAACCGGTTGCTCGAATCCCAAAGCAATCCAAACCCGCCCTGTGCGGCCTTGGGAGGACATTTGCGGATTTTTCCCAACGGAGATATTCCCGTGTGCCAGTTCAATTCCAAGGTGGTCGGCAACCTGCTTCAGGATGATTTTGAACGCGTCTGGAATTCCCCTGAAGTGTTAAAAAGCCGTGCTTGGGTCGGGCGTTGCCCAGGATGTTGGGCAGAGTGCGAAGTGCTGCCGAGCGCCCTATTGAGTGGAGACATTTTGTGGCAAAGGCCTCGCGCCAAAGTCGGAACGTCCGGCGCGCCGGACTTTGGGAAGGAACCAACTTCATCCAAACAGGGGGGGAAGGAATGAAGACCTATCTCGTCACAGGTGCTGCGGGATTTATCGGATCCCATGTCGCGGCATTGCTTTTGGAACGTGGAGACAACGTTGTGGGAATCGACAACCTCAACGATTATTACAGCCGGAATTTGAAGGAACAACGACTTCAGGAATTGGTGACCTGGCCCTCCTTCCATTTCCACAAGATGGACATCGAAAATTTCCTGGACCTCTCGGAGCTATTTAGGAAATACAGGTTCCAAGCCGTCTTCAATTTGGCGGCGCGCGCCGGGGTTCGCCAGAGCCTGGAAAATCCCTGGATTTACATGAACACCAATGCCAATGGAACCTTGAATTTATTGGAAGCCATGCGACGCAATCAAGTTGGAAAAATGGTTTTGGCCTCGACCTCCAGCCTCTATTCCGGTCAGCCCACTCCTTTTCGGGAAGATTCTCCGGTCAGCCGTCCCCTCTCGCCCTATGCCGCCTCCAAGAAGTCGGCGGAGGTGATGGCCTACACCTTCCATGAACAGTACGGGATCGATGTTTCCATCCTGCGGTATTTCACCGTTTTCGGCCCCGCTGGTCGACCCGACATGGCCGCCTACCAGTTCATCGAAAAGGTCAGCCAAGGCATCCCGGTGACAATTTACGGCGATGGGTCCCAGGCACGCGATTTCACTTATGTGAGTGACATTGCCCGAGGAACGTTGCTGGCAGAAAAGACCGTGGGCTATGAAATCGTAAACCTTGGGGGTGGCAACACTCCCGTGGCGGTGAACCAGTTTCTTCATTGGATTGAGGAGTTGGTGGAACGCAAGGCCATTTTGAACCACCAACCAAGCCACGGTGCGGACATGAAGGCCACGATGGCGGACATTTCAAAGGCAAAATCGCTGTTGGGATGGGTTCCCGAGGTGACCACACAAGAGGGGTTGGAGCGGACGGTGGAATGGCACCGTCATGCGGAATGCTCGCTGCGATTTGCTTCCTAACCCAAACACGCCCGGGTCATCGCGGCGGGGGGACCGGTTTGACCCGTAAGGTTCGCGAATGGTCGAGCACGACCGTTCCCGGTGGCGCTTTGCGAGGTTTGCGGACATGGCGTTTTTCGGTCACATGGACTTCGGCGATGGATTGGGCCCGCAACTTGGAGAGCCAGGCAGCCACACCTGCGGCGGTTTCCATCAACCCAGGTGGCACCGGTGCGGGCTTGCCATGGGGCGAGCGAAGGATCACGTGGGCGCCGGGAACATGGGCCGCATGGAACCACAAATCGTGTGGTAAAGCGATCCGTTGGGTCAATAAATCGTTTTCGGTTCCAGACCTCCCGGCCAGCAAAATCCAGCCATCGGGAAAATCCCACCGAATGGGGCTGCTGGGGCGAACTTCATCTTTCGGTGGGGGAGGCTGGGGCCACAGACCGCGTGGCACAAGTCGCTTGGCCAACCCTTCCAATTCCGCCTGCCGGTTTCGGATCTCGGCTTTGGGAGGACAAGTGGATTCGCAAAGCCACAGGGCCAATCGATCCTTCCAAATCATGGCTTCCCGCTTTTCGGTTTCCAAGATTTGGTGACGTTCTTCCCATTGGGCCCAGCCGCGTTTTTTCTTCCGAACTTGGGCGATCCAATCCTGGGCTTGTTCCTGAGCCGAGCGGGAAGGATCCAGGTCAATGGAGATCCGCTCGGGTCCAGATTCTCGCCAAACTTCCAATTCCAACTTTGCCAGCCCCGCACCACGGCGAGGCCCGTGAAGGATGGCCTGGGCCTTTTCCTCAAGGATGGCCACCTCAGTCTGGCCTTGGTGCGAGTCTCCCAACCGGACAAGGGCATTGTCTAGCCGTCGAATCCACCGAAGGCATGCCTTGGCAGCCACTTCCGCCGTGGTGCCAAGTTCGTCCCAGGCTGGATTATGGGGTTGACGGGACGAGTTTTGTCCCGCATTATTCATAGTCATTGATCGTGCATGCTGGGCGTGGTCCATCCGTATGAGAACCCAGTGCCCCGTGCAAGGAGACCTTGGTGCAGCTACCCAAGTACAAAAAAAAGAAAAGAATCAAGCTAAAAATCTGCCAGTACTGTGGTAAGGAGTTTTGGGGCCATCCCATCGCAAAATACTGCGAGCTCCATCGCGATGTCAAACAACGCGAAAAGACGAAAAAGTCTCCCGAGCCAGGCGATGTGAACAACCGCACCTACAGCCACGATTTTATCGAGGTTGTAGAAGAGAACTGGATTTGCGAGCTGGATAGCTGTGGCAAGTCCTACGTCGTCAAGGTCTTCCCCAAGCAATACGTCTATCCACGCTTCTGCGAGGAACATCGCAACGAATTCAGGCGTCGCAACTGGATCCGCCAAAAGCTGATCGAGGAGTTGCGCAAGACGCGTGCGGCAGCCGTGAAGGCCGCTGCCCCCAAAGTGGCTGCGACCAAACCCGCCACAAAATCTTCGGCTTCCTCTTCCAAAACTTTGGTGAAGGATGCTAGTCCCAAAGCTGGCAGCGAAGCCAAGGAGACCAAACCCAAGACCTCCAAGAAAGCAACGGAAGTCAAGAGTGAATAGTTTCGAGGTCCACCTCGAGGCGGCCGAGCTGAAAAAAGCCGTACCCGAGGAGGTTTGGATCCGCTTTTTGACCGCGCAGCGATGGTTTTCCGGCAAGGGCCGAGCCATCACTTCGGTCATGCCCGTGGCAAGTTGCCCGGTGGATTCGGCGATGGCAGCCCTCATCTTGAGGGTCGGCTACCAATCCGAATTCGAAGATTACTTCCTACCCTTGTTGGTGGGGTCTGGCGAAAATGCCGATGCGATCACTTGGATCAACGGGCGTCCACTTTTGGATGCGTTGTCCCATGCCGAAGGTTGGCTCCGACTGATGGCGGTGTTCAACCAAAGCATCCATCCCGGCGTTCGTTTGACTTTGGAAACCGAATTGATCCACGGCAGACTGCCCACCACCTCGGTGGTGCGAGTTGGTGCTGCGGACCAGTCGAATTCCTGGGCCTTGGTGGGAAGTTTGTTTGTCAAAGCCTACCGACGCATGCAATCTGGTGAGAATTTGGATGTCACCGTGGGGCGGTTTTTAACCCTTCACCACACTCCCCATTCCCCCGTTTTGCGAGCGGTTTTGGTGGGGAAAGGTGCTTGGGGACAAGCAACTCTACTCTCGGTTCAGGAAGCCATTCCCAACCAGGGGACCGGATGGGATCTGGCTTGTGCCCAAGTGGCGGCGGCGACTCGTCAGGAAATCATCGATTACGATGTTTGGACCAAGCTCGGGACTCGAGTGGCTCAAATCCACAAAGCCTTGGTCAGTGAACAAGACGAGGGTTTTGGCACCACGCCCATCCATGTTCCGGACCTGGATTCGGTTGCCCGCCAAGCCAAGGCCTTGGCAAGATCAGTGCTTGCAGAATTGAGTTCGGCCGAGCTGCTACCGGAAGCTGCAGAGCAGGCGAGTCTTCTCAAGGCCAAGGCTTCCCAATTGTTGAATCGCCTCAAGGCTCCTCGTTTGCCGATTGGGTCGTGCCATCGCCAACGCATCCATGGCGACATCCATTTGGGACAAGTGCTTTGGGATGGCGAGGATTTCACGATCATCGATTACGAGGGGGAACCCGCTCGCGTTTGGGAAGAACGGTTGCGCAAGCACTCGGTTGCCAAAGATGTCGCCGGAATGTTGCGTTCCTTCGATTATGCGGCCCGCGCCGGTTTGCCGGCCGATGCCGACCAAACCGCCCACCAAACCGCTCGTCTGTGGCGCAACTTGGCTCGCAATGCGTTTTGGGAGGGGTATGACAAGGCCATCGGGGCCGAGCCGTTCTTGCCTTCGGACTTGGAACAGAGATCGTCCCTGATCGCCATGTACGAGCTAGAGAAGGCGTTTTACGAGCTCCACTACGAATTGGGGCATCGACCGGATTGGGTGGGAATTCCTCTTGCGGGTCTACTGGACCTTGCCGAAAACGTACCGGTTAAGCGGCGGGCAACCCGACCAAAAACGTAGAGCCGCGGCCTCGGATGCCATCCACGAGGATGCGGCCCCCGTGCAAATCGATGAAGTATTGAGCGATCGATAGGCCCAAGCCGTGACCGCCCACGGATCCCGGGTCGCCACGGCGGAATTTTTGAAAAATTTCGTCTCGCTTGTCGGGAGAAATTCCCGGACCTTCGTCCGTGAAGGCAACTCGAATCTCGCGTTCATCCCGTTCCAATCGAACCCGGATCTCGCCGCCGTGGGGGCTGAACTTGATCGCATTTCCCAACACATTGGAGAAGGCTCGGGTCAAGAAGTCGGCATCCAACAATCGCTGCAGTTGAACTTCGGGTTGTTGCAGGTTGATGTGGATGTTTTTGGCGTCGGCCAAACCTTGGAGAGACCGGACCGCTTCGCGGACAATTTCCGTGACGTCTCCCAGTTCGAAGCGCGGGGCAACGGCACCGGCACGAACTTTGGCCGAGGCCAAAACGTCCTCGGCCATGCGGATCAAATTGTTGCAGTTGCGGTGAATGGTCCGTATCGGTTCCAGCTGACGGTTGTCCAAGTCTCCCATCACGCGATTCATCAGCAATTCCGCATAGACGACAATCGCCGACAAGGGGGATCGCAGGTCGTGGACAGCCATTTGGAAAAACTCTTCTTGGCGAAGGAGCTTTTCTTCGGCCTCGGCGAGCTTCATCTCGAGTTGGGCGATCCGCAAATCTTTGTCAGGGTTCGTCATCGTCCTCCCCGACAAGTTCGCCCCGGTACTCGCGCAATTTGTTGCGCAAGGTGCGGATCGAAATTCCCAGGCGTTCGGCGGCCCGGGTGCGATTGCCACTCAATCCTTCCAAAGCCGCGAAGATCATCCGCCGCTCCATTTCCGAAATGGTCACCATCTCCCGAGGATCAAGCTCCGAAGCGGCCGTTTGGGCCGAGGAACCGAGAGGATTTTGTTTGGAGTTGGCCAAGCCCAAAACACTAGAAACAACCTCGCCTTTTTGGGTGAGGACCACGGCGCGTTGCACGGCATTTTCCAGTTCACGGACATTTCCTGGCCAGTCGTGCGACCGCAGATTGGACATGGCACCTTCCGAAAATCCGGTGACAGAGTACCCGTTTTCGCGGTTGTAACGGTCCAAAAACCAAGCCGCCAGTTGGGGGATGTCCTCTTTGCGCGTGCGCAATGCTGGAACCTCGATGCGGATCACATTTAGACGATAATAAAGATCGGCGCGGAAGCGGCCTTCCTCGACTTCTTTTGCAAGATCGCGGTTGGTGCTGCAGACGATCCGTACATCGACCGGGATTTCGACTTCCGATCCGATCTTGGGAATCTCGCGCTCTTGCAGCACCCGCAATAGCTTCGATTGCATCGCCAAGGGCATTTCGGAAATCTCGTCCAAAAGCAAGGTTCCGTTGTCGGCCAGCTCGAACTTGCCGCGCTGGCTGCGCAGTGCCCCGGTAAAGGCTCCCTTCTCGTGGCCGAACAATTCGCTTTCGAAAAGGCTTTCGGGCAAGGCCGCGCAATTCACTTTCACAAACGCCTTGTCGCGTCGGGGCGAGCTGTCGTGGATCGCTCGGGCCACCAATTCCTTGCCGGTTCCCGATTCGCCTTGGACAAGAACTGTCGTGCGCGTGGGGCCGACTTGGGAAATGAGGTGTTGGACGGCGGTCAAATTCTGTGCCGATCCGACGATGTGGAATTTTTCGTCCAAGGCTTTGCGAAGCCGTTGGTTCTCGCGCTTCAATCCATGGACTTCCAAGGCGCGTTCCACCGTGAATTCCAACACTTCGGGATCGAACGGCTTTTCCAAAAAGTCCCAGGCAGAATGGCGCATGGCCTCGACGGCAACCTGCACGGTTCCGTGGGCGGTCATGATGATGAAGGGGACTTCCGATTTCTTTTCCCGCAAGCGTTTTAGAAACTCAAGTCCCGTCAGTCCGGGCATCTTGTAGTCGGACAACACAAGCTCGAAGGTCGGATCGAATTTTTCCAATCCCTCGGTCGCGTTGCGAGCCAGAGTGACCTCGTGACCTCGGCGGCGAAGGCTTTCACCAGCCATGTCTCGCATGAGGGCTTCGTCGTCAACGATGAGGATTCTTGCCATTCAGTCCTGGATTGGTTGCGGTAAGTGGATGTCGAAACGAGATCCAGATCCTGGGGTGCTTTCCACGAAGAGGTTTCCTCCATGCAGCTCCACGATCTTCCGGACGATGGCGAGGCCAAGTCCGGTCCCGTTCTCCTTGGTGGTGAAAAATGGATTAAAAATCTCGTTTATGGCCTCGTTTGGGATTCCTTCGCCAGAATCTTCCACACCCAGGATCAAGAGCCCGGGTGCTCTACGGGCGGAAATCGAAATTTTTCCGGGACAAGATATGGCCTGGATGGCGTTCAACAAAAGGTTCAGCATCACTTGGCGAAGCTTTTCGGGGTCGAAACGGGCGGTTCGCAGCCGGGGTTCGATTTCCAGATGGAGGACGATCTCCCCAAAGCCTGCATTTTCCGCCTCCGTTTGCCCCCACTGAGCCATTTCTTCAAGCCAGGGAGCCAACTCCAATTCTTGCAATTGGGTTTCCATGGGCTTGGTGTAGGCCAACAAGTTGGTCACGATCTTGTTGAGGGACCCAACCCCTTCGATGATCCGCTCGGCCAAGCCTCGGCGAGTATCGCCAGGGGGAAGGTCGCGCTCCAAAAGTCGCGCAAATCCACCGATCCCGCCTAGGGGATTTCGGATTTCATGGGCCACCGTGGCTGCCATTTGCCCCAAGGCGGCAAGGGTCCGGGTCTGGGAAAGCTCGCGTTCCATCTGCTTCATGTGGGTCAGATTTTGGAAGCTGGCCACGGCGCCCAGGCAACGGTCTTGGGGGTCGCGCACCGGAGCGGTCGAGACGCCCAGGGGAATCGGGGTATCGAGAGTTCGCAACCAAACCACTTCCACCCACCGCAAGGGGACGCCTTCCTGCAGGCTGTGGAGGAGGGGATCGGTAAAATCTTTTTGGAAAGGAAACACTTCCGTCAACGATTGTCCCACCACTTCGAGCGGGTCGAGCGCCAAAATTTGGGCTCCGCGACCGTTGACCATGGTGATTTTTTCGTTCAAGTCCACCATCAACACGCCGTCGTGCAAGCTGTCCAGCAAGCTTTCCAGTTCCGCATTGCGGTGTTCCAGTTGCCGATCCAAAATGCCGACACGGTGTTCCAATGCGGAATAGGCCGTCGACAGTTTCTTGACATGGGATTCAAACCAGGCAAAAACGGGCTCGAGCCCTTCGGGGATTTTGGGAGGAAGGGTCTGGAGTACGGTCACGTCCAACTTCTGTGGAGACGGATTCGGTCTTCAATGTGGCCTTGATCCGAGGCGGAATGGGCGAGATAACCTGTGGCCATGGCTTCCAGCTCATCTTCGACGGCCCGCACCCGATCAAAAGCTTGTTTCAATCGAGAAAGTTCGGTTTCGACCGCTGGATCGGAGAGGTCAGAATCTGTCCGTGCCTTGATCCAAGCGGCGGTGAGGGGGCGCATGGCCTCCCGACCTTGGGCCAAGCGATCCATTGACTCGCGTTTGCGGGCCAAAAGTTCCGAGAAATCGGCGTGGATAAAGCGGATGCGCAAAACCGCCAGGCCTTCGGTTTGAAAGTCGGCCATTTCTTCGACAAGATCTGCCTCTTCGGCGATTTTGTCTCTCAAGTCCTGGAGCATTTCCGGAGTCACAAAACAAGCATCTCATTCCAAAATCCGTCATGCCATAAGACTTTGCAGAGTCGCCACTTGGGCAAAATCTGGTGTGGTCCGAACCGGAGGGAATTTTGGGCTTGTCTGCGAGGAAGACTGGGGGGCGGAGTCCAGCCCACTCTTTTCGAAGCTCAGTTGAGCCACACCATCTCCCAGAGGTTGACGCAGGACCACAGGGCATCTACTATTTGCCTCCCAACCATGGAGCGTTCGTCTAGCGGTTAGGACACTGCCCTCTCACGGCGGTAGCAGGGGTTCGATTCCCCTACGCTCTACTAGAAAGAAATACATTCAAGCACGATAAAGACCGGGAACCCAGGAAATAAGCGGGTTTCCGGTCTTTATCGTTTTGGTTTGGTACCCGATAGGGGTCCGATGAGATCCGATATCCTCACTCCCTTTTTCGTACGTCCTCCCTGAAGCCTCAAAATTGGCATCCGCGGTCGAACTAGGGTACGATCCCAAGATCTCTCGCCAAAGTCCGAAGTCGCTGACCACGGCGCCAAGCCCAAGCCCTATCTGATTGCAATCGGAGACAACCTTGGCTGAATCTTCACTCCGGTCAGACTCAACCGCTGGATTCCGCCCTTTGGTGGACCTCTTCCAACGGGCACGTTTGGACAATGGTGGGAAAATTCAGCGCTACAGCCCACCAAGCAGAGCCAAAACACGCTCCTAGCGACCGCCTCCAAGAGCCTCTATTATGACTAGGAGACCGTCCATTATGACCCGGAGACGCTCCATTATGTCGGGGAGAGACTCCATTGGGTCTCGGAGAACGTCCATTACGACTCGGAGAGCCTCCGTTATGACCCGGAGACGCACCATTATGACTCGGAGAGCCTCCATTATGACCCGGAGACGCTCCATTATGTCGGGGAGAGACTCCATTGGGTCTCGGAGACAGTCCATTATGGCCCGGAGATCCTCCATTATGACCCGGAGATCCTCCATTATGACCCGGAGATCCTTCATTATGACTCGGAGATCCTCCATTATGACCCGGAGACCGTCCATTATGACTCGGAGACTCTCCATTATGTCGGGGAGAGACTCCATTGGGTCTCGGAGACAGTCCATTATGACAGGGAAAGACTCCATTCTGACTCAGAGGCCGTTCATTCTGTCCGCGAATTCGCACCGTTCTGTCCCGGATAGGGGAGAGGGGGGGGAGAATGGACCTCTCCTGGGCGAAACAGGCCGTGGCGAAGGGCTGGTTTGCGGACAGTTACCCCGATCGCCAGGTGTGATCTTTTGAATGCCCTAGTTCAATTCTAAACGATGCAGATCAATGCGCGCGTTTGTAGCCTAAACGCGGTGTCCACATCCACGCCATCTTGCCGCCCTTGGCACCAAAGGTGACCCGCTGCAAGTTTCAGCACATGTCGGTCGAGAAACACAGGCCACCGCAGGGGAACATCAGGGATCGGCAAACAGCCGGGTGCGCCGACGGTAGGTTTCTCCACTCCCTTCCTCCGTCAGCTGCTGTTTGGGATCGAAGGGTGTCCCCCTGCCGAAGGGCGACAGCCCAGACCCGGACCCCATGCTCCGAAAACCCCATTCGGACCATTTGGGTCCGAATTCCGAAATTGTTACCCTCTTTGGATGCGCTTTGGCAACCTAGCGCCTATAAGCAGGGCCGAAGCCCCTTAACACCTTGATTCAAATCGATTTACAAACCCCAAGGAAGAAAGTCGTCCGCGTCATCTGGCCAATGTCGAAAATTGGAAATGTCAATTTTTTGATCCGAGCAAAAAGTTTCCCGTTGCCAAAATGCCAAGAAAGATTTTTCGTTGAGACCTCAGATTCACCAAAGCGAGTTCCTATCCACTCTCCTTGCCCCTTCCAGCGAATTGCAGGCAACCCCATCAAAGGGGCCGTGAATTCCTTCAGCCACCCCAGAATGCGTCCTCCACTGCTGGTAGGGGAACAGCCAACCCCACCGCGCCCCTCCGCCTCGCCCTCCTCAATAGCGCAATTGCTGCTAACAGGAGAAATTGCCCGTAAACCACAAAGAAAACCCTGGAAGGTAGGCCATGGAGACCAGAACCCGGCAGAAGTGGGGTCAGGAGAAGGAACAGCCAGCGTGTTAGCGAGATCTCACCTAAGAACACTGTTAGGCAGACCCTCCGGGCGGGATTCTGTTGTGACCACAAACAAGAACGGCCTTCGGCCGTGGAACGAAAATTCATTAGCCCGTGTTAAAATGTTCAGCATCTTCACCAGCATCAATATGTTCCAGGCGAATATTGATGTCGAAAACTCCCGCCTGATAGTGAGGAAATAATGGGATACATATGCTCCTGCTGTGGCCACAAATCGCCAAGTGCTTCAAGTGGCTCCTGTTCTTATTCACCTTCTCGTTCTCATGTGTACATCGAAGAATCAAAATCCGGTTACATTTGTTCTTGTTGCGGTCATAACTCTCCAAGCGCATCCGGTGGTAGCTGTTCATATTCCGAATTTAAAAAGCACAAGTACATAGCTTCCCACCCTGGAGGTTATGTCTGTAAATTTTGCGGTCATAAATCACCTAGTGCTTCTGGTGGATCCTGCAACAAGAGTCCGTCAGGAAAACACGAATATCTATAATCGATGTGGCCGCATCAATTATACGTCGATGCGGCCACATTCCATTTTTCGACAAAGCATCACGTTTCGAAGTGATTTAAACTAAAGAGGTCATGAATGAATTCGTACAAGGCACAATATATTCGCCTTCTATCCAATTTCTTTGATTCCATTCATGATGTAGATATATCGGGTATCCCGGCTCCTCATATTCCTTCTGTTGGGGATTTGTATGACGAAGCAAAGTACAAAATTGCATTTTTCGGAATGGAAACCAATGGGTGGGGCGACCTCAAATCGCTAAAAGATGAGTTTATTATAAATCCTGAAAAGGCATTCGATTATTTAACCGATGACTTCAGAGAATTGGCATTTCTGAATTGGACAAACAATTTCGGAACCAGCTTCTTTAACTACATACTTTTATTTCTATCTCGGTTTTACAACATCAAAGATTGGAAAGCATTCAAAAGCGACGAGCAATATCAATACATATTAAAAACATTTGTATGGGGGAATACCAACGCTATTGAGCGTTATGAAGTTAGCGCAAAGTCAAAAAATGTTGAAATCGGAGAATGGAACAAAGTTAAATCTGCCAGTAAAATTTTTGATTCTGCAGAACATATTTTGCAGTCTTGTAGCCCAAATATTCTCCTCGTTATGAATTGGGGCGAATCAGAAAAGTGGCTGGGAAA
>CAIKAA010000364.1 GCA_903825275.1 uncultured Fibrobacterota bacterium
CACACCGCGTTTTGGTGGATGGGTTCAGACCGCAAAATCCTATCGAAGGTTCGAAAAGGCAAAACCTCGCCGCTCCCTGAGTGCTCCCTGGCTTGCCAGGGAGTGTATCGAAGGGAGCGGGTTGATGCCACACCATGTTTCAGGAATGATTTGACATGTTTACCAAAATTTTAATTGCCAATCGCGGGGCTATTTCTTGCCGGATCGGACGCACCTTGCGCCGGATGGGGATCGAGACAATTTCCGTCCATTCCGAAGCGGATCGCGATTCGTTGCACGTTTCCCAAGCCGACAGGTCCGTGTGCATCGGTCCGGCCAAGGCTTCGGAAAGCTATCTGTCGATCGAGGCCATCTTGCGGGCCGCCCGCGAAACCGGCGCCCAAGCCATCCACCCAGGTTACGGATTTCTTTCCGAAAACCCCGCCTTTGCCGAGGCCTGCGAGGCAGCTGGAATCGTGTTCTTGGGCCCCACCCCCGATCAAATGCGGGTGTTCGGGCTCAAGCACACCGCCCGCGAAGCGGCTCGACAAGCCGGGGTGCCGCTTTTGGAGGGAACCGGAATTTTGTCGGGTCCCGACGAAGCCGTTTTCGAAGCCGGTCGGATCGGGTATCCGGTCATGCTCAAAAGCACCGCTGGCGGAGGCGGGATCGGGATGCGCCGCTGTGGCAACGAGACCGAACTTCGCAATGCTTGGGATTCGGTGGAGGCCTTGGCCCGCGCCAATTTCAAAGACTCCGGATTGTATTTGGAAAAATTGGTGGTGCGCGCGCGCCATGTGGAAGTCCAGGTTTTCGGCGATGGTCGTGGAAGGGTGGTGTCCCTGGGCGAGCGCGACTGCTCGGCCCAGCGCCGCAACCAAAAGGTGGTCGAAGAAACTCCCGCGCCCGGAATCTCGGATGCGGTGCGACAAGAATTGTCACGGGTAGCCGTGGCCTTGTGCGCCTCGGTTTCCTATCGGTCGGCGGGAACGGTCGAATTTGTGTTGGACAGCCTGACCGGAGAATTCTGGTTTTTGGAAGTGAACACGCGTCTGCAAGTGGAACACGGCGTCACCGAAGAGGTCACCGGAGTCGATCTGGTGGAGTGGATGGTGCGCCAAGGGGCCGGGGAACGGTTTTTGCCCGAAGTCGATCCGGTCCCCAAAGGTGTCTCGGTCCAAGTGCGTTTGTATGCCGAAGATCCCGTTCGGCAATTCGCCCCGTCGGCGGGCCGACTGACCGAGGTGTTTTTTCCTCCCCAAGTGCGGGTGGAAACCTGGGTCGAGACCGGCTGCGAAGTGTCGCCTTGGTACGACCCCATGCTGGCCAAATTGATTGTCCATGCCCCCACCCGCGACCAAGCCTTGGACCAGCTCGAAGCCGCCCTGGCCCAAACGCGAATCGCCGGGATCGGAACCAATCGCGCCTTCTTGCGACAAATTCTGGCGTCACGAGATTTTCGCGACGGCGTGGTCTGGACCGGGATGTTGGCCCAGATCGAGCCCCGCGAAGCGGTGCTGGAGGTGGTGGAACGCGGCGCCCAAACCACCATTCAGGATTGGCCGGGAAGGCGGGGGCATTGGGAGGTGGGCATTCCTCCTTCGGGCCCCATGGATTTCCTTTCCCACCGGCTGGCCAATGCCGCGGTGGGAAACCCCGAAACCGCGGCGGCGTTGGAATTCGTCCTCAAGGGTCCGGTGCTGAAGGCCCACCAGGATTGCCTTGCTTGCCTAGCTGGTGCCGATTTCCAAGCCAGCCTGGACGGGGTTCCCCTGGAGCGTTGGGTGCCCTTCGCCTGGAAGTCCGGACAGGTGTTGCGCCTCAAGCCGGTTTTGGGCGCCGGGGCTCGCGGGGTGCTGGCGGTCTTTGGAGGATTCGATGTCCCGAGCTACTTGGGGTCGCGCTCCACCTTCACCTTGGGAGGATTTGGCGGACACGGCGGCCGCGCCTTGCGGGAAGGCGATTTGCTCCCGTTGGGAGAGACAGATTCCGTCACACTACCAAAATCCATCCCCCACTCGCTTCGCCCGGCCCTGACCACCCAATGGGAAATTGGCGTTCTGCCGGGACCGCAGGCCAGCCCGGATTATTTTCGCGACGAGGACATGGACGACTTCTATGCGGCGGCTTGGAAGGTCCACTACAACTCCGACCGCACCGGAGTTCGCCTGATCGGGCCGCGTCCACGCTGGGCCCGCGCCGATGGCGGCGAGGCGGGGCTTCATCCGTCCAACCTGCACGACAACGCCTACGTGGTGGGTACGGTCGATTTTACCGGCGATATGCCAGTTATCTTGGGACCCGACGGGCCTTCCTTGGGCGGTTTCGCTTGTCCCGCCACCATCGCCCTGGCGGAGTTATGGAAACTGGGACAGCTGCGCGCCGACGACGTCGTCCAATTCCGCCCCCTGTCCCATGAACAAGCCCGAAGCCTCCAAACCGCCCAGGAAGAAGCGTTGGAATCCTTCCGCAGGGGGACTGCGGCATTACCGGAAACGGGCCTTCCTCCCACCCAGCCCTGGCGGCAGGTGTCTGAGGGGATCCGACTTTATTTTCGTCCTCCCGATGAAGTCATTCCCGCCTTGTTGGTTCGCCAAGACGGCGACGACGCCCTGTTGATCGAATTCGGCCCGATGGTGCTGGATTTGGAATTGCGGCTTCGGGTCCAAGCCTTGTGGGAAGCCCTTCGCCAAGAGGGTTTGGCGGGGATTCGCGAACTCACTCCCGGCATCCGCAGCCTGCAGGTGATTTTTGATCCCCGGGTGGTGGACCGATCCCGCTTGCTGGAGCAAATTTTGTCTTTGGAAGCCGCCTTGCCCTCCGTGGACGACATGGAGTTTCCCAGCCGCATCGTCCATCTTCCGTTGTCTTGGGACGATCCTTCCACCCGCCTGGCCATCGAAAAATACACGACCACCGTGCGCGCCGACGCCCCGTGGTGCCCTTCCAACATCGAGTTCATCCGCCGCATCAACGGGCTCGATTCCGTCGAAGACGTCAAGCGGATTGTGTACGACGCCGAATACTTGGTGCTGGGACTCGGCGACGTGTACTTGGGAGCTCCGGTGGCGACGCCCTTGGATCCGCGCCATCGGCTGGTCACCACCAAGTACAACCCCGCCCGCACCTGGACTCCCGAAAACGCCGTGGGGATCGGCGGCGCCTATTTGTGCGTCTACGGGATGGAAGGCCCCGGAGGCTACCAGTTCGTGGGCCGCACGGTCCAGATGTGGAACCGCTGGAAACAGACGTCAGAATTTGACCAACCGTGGTTGTTGCGTTTCTTCGACGTGATCCGGTTTCACGAGGTTTCGGCCGAAGAACTGTTGCAGTTGCGCGAGGATTTTCCGCGCGGACGAGCCCATCTTGCCATCGAACCTTCGGTGTTTCGGATGAAGGACTATCGTCGGTTTTTGGCCGACCAAGAAAGCTCCATCGATGCCTTTCGGCAAACCCAGCGCCAGGTGTTCCAGGCCGAACGCCAGCATTGGAAGGCCCTTGGGTTGGATGTGGTGGTCGGATTCCAAAACTCCAAACCCGCCAACGCGGACACCGAAGTGGCCCAAGGCTTGGAAGGAGTCACCGCAGAACTACCGGGGAGCGTGTGGAAGGTTCTGGTCAAGCCCGGCGACAAGATCCTGGAAGACGAACCGTTGGCGGTCCTGGAGTCCATGAAGATGGAGGCCCCCGTGGTCGCAGGATTTTCGGGCATTGTCCGCGAGGTCCGCTGCCAAAGCGGCCAAACGGTCGTCCCCGGACAGATTTTGTTCGCCGTGGAACCGTTGTAGGGATCGGGCCGTTGCAGGGCGCTGTAGGGATCGGGCATGCCCGATCCCTACAACGGCCCCTACAACTGCCCGATCCCGATTAGGGCAACCCCAACAAGGGGGTCGTCATGTTCCCCACCCGGAGGAAACAAATTCCCCGGAAGGGCGGTCCTTTCCATTCAAAACGACCTAGGGGGTTGGGCGTAACCAATTGGCGGTAAAGCGTATTTCCCGATGGATCGACCAATGCCACGAGGGTGGGAGCACTCAATCCTTCCAACCAAACCGATCCGTTTTCGGACCGGACCGAAAAGGCCCGGTCCAGGGGCTTGGGGCGAATGGAGCCAATGGGCTTTCCATCGCGGCGTCCCACCCGCAGGGAGTTGCCAAAACTGGCCACCCACATTTCGGCGGGATCGTAGGGGTTGAAGAAGACCCGCACCGGCTGGCGGAAGGGATAGGACGGGACTTGTGAAAAGGTCGGGGTGATCGCGGAGCGATCCGAGGCGTGCCACAAACCTTGGGTTTCGGTGGTCGCGTAGATTTCGCCCTGGTCGTCGGGGGGGATGCCCACCGATTCAACGCGGTCGGAATCCCAAACTCGCTTCCAATGCACTCCCGCGTCGGTGGTTCGGTAAAGGCCTCCCAAGCCGTTGGCCGCTCCGCCCCAGCCCGAGAACACCGCCACCCACCAGGTGTGGCCCGTCTTGTCGGCGGGGTCGACCACCAAATCCTTGGTCCAGTATTTCATCCCCAAATCCGAGAGATCTTGCCAGACCGCAGCGCCTTTGGTCATGCGGTACACCCCCGAACTGGCGGTGAATCCAGGTGCCCGTCGGCCCGACCAGCTGGAAACCAGCGATCCATCGGGAAGCACCGCCAGAGAGTACGGATGCCCTTCCGTCCGGGCTGGTTTGGCGAGCAGGGTCCAGGTCGCAGCGGCGCCCTTGTCGAGATTGTGGGTGACCAGCACGCCGCCCAGCGTGGAATGAACCACCGAGGCGTACATGGTCTTTGGATCGGCTGGATCGAGCTCGACCCAGGCCACGCCCTTGCCGGTCCAGATCACGGACCAGGTTTTGCCCATATCGACCGAAGTCAAAATGTGTCCGACCGCCGCGTCCAATTGGGCATCGGCAAGCCGGGTGCTTTGGTACAGGTCGTGCATGCTGGAGGTGGCCGCGTAAAGGGCGCCGTTCGCGGCCCGCACCACCCGGTACATGGAATTGTCGGCGTGTCCCGTATACCCAAACCCCCACGACACGCCGCCGTCGGTGGAACGGATCCCCTTCACGTCCGAGAAGCCCGCGAACAAATGCAGCGAATCGGCCCAGACAACGCTCCACGCGGTGGTGTTCTCCAACCCGGCAGACCGATAGGCTTTACCCGGACCGATTGAAGCCCCCGCAGGATTTTGGTCGCGCGGATCCAAATAAGCCTGGCGCCAACTGGCCCCTCCATCGTCCGAGACATGGATGAATCCATAATCGGTGTAGGCCAACTGCTTGCCATTTCCCGAGGCCACGGCGAATCCGCAGGCCATTCCGCCATAGCTCCAATCGCGATCGCCGCCGGTCCCGGCCCAACCGGGGGAAACATTGGCGTTGCCGGTGGGATTCAACATTCGGGTCCAATGCGCACCTCCGTCCACGCTGCCATACAGGGCAGGCCAATCGGTCTGGTACTTGCCACCAGCGGCGTAAAGGGTGTCCAAGGAGCCACTGGCCTGCCCCACCAAATACAACCGGTCGTCCGGATCCACTCCCGTGAGAACGGATTTCCAGACCGCATCCCCGTTCGACCAAGTCCACATTCCCCAATTGGTGGTGCTGTGGAGATCTTCGACCATCAAGCCTCCATAAATGTCTCCGGAATCGGCGGTCGCGACAAATAGCTTCAGCGTGTTTCCGCTTTTGGCTCCGGAAAGCGACGTGATCCGTTGGCCGGGCGCGATTCCCGGCGTGGCCTGCAAGGCAAAGGTCTTGCCGCTGTCGTGGGAAATCAACAACCCGTCGTAGCTTCCCAAATACACGTCGGCCCCGTCCCAAAAAGCGCCTGCCAGACGGATCCCCGCGTCGGGATTGCGGGGGCTCCAGACGGTGTGCCAAGTGACGCCGCCGTCCAAGGTGGAATAGATCCCTCCCCACGACTCGGACAAAATATGTCCCGAATGGTTTGGGTCGACCAACACGTTGTACAAACCGTCTTGGGTGGGCTTGGTGGGAAGCTTGGTCCAATGGGTCCCGTCGCTGCTTTGCACGATCTGGTTCAGATCGCTGCCGGTGGGGTCGGTGAAGTCGAGGGTGGTCCGGATCGATCCCGAAAACCGCACCGCCGATGCCCGATTGCCCTGGATCTGGGTGTGCGGCACCAAGTCCCAATGGAACCCCCGGTCGGTCGACCGAAACAGCTCGCTCATGTCGCAAGCCACGGTCAATTCCTGTCCATCGGGAGAAAAGCTGGGGGAAAAGAGGGCGCCACCGCCACCAGGGCCGCGAGCGACAAAGGCATCCGGGACGGCAGTCGTGATCGACGTGGCGATCAACCAAAGGATTTGGAGCATTGGGATGATTCCCCCTTTCTGGGAAGCGTAACGCTTTTTTGGCCGTTTGGCTTTAATCCATCCAATCCCGAATGGCAACCAGCATCATTCGGCGAAACCATCGCAAATCAAATGATCATCACTTCTGATAATCAGATAAGGAGAAAGGACGTAGGTTCGACGCCAAAATCTCTGGCGGGGAGATCGACTCGATTCCTCACCAAAGACGAAACGCGTTTTTCAAATCCAGTTTACAGGTGCAAGAGGACGGAAAGGATTCCGATCGTGGCAGGGATTCCCAGCTTGGCGATTTTCATCCAGGGCAGATTCCACGGGTGGGGAGGGGCGACGGTTCTAGTCTCGGTTCCCAACAACCGACGGGCCACCCAACCGGCGAGTTCCGCAGGGCGATCGGCCCGACGACTTTTGTCTTGGTAGTCCAGGGAAGCGACCACCCGACCCGAAGTGATCTCGACCAGTGAGGCCCGCACATGCCATCCTTCTTTCTCCAGAACCACTTCGTTTTGCAGCACAAACGCCGCCCCGGTCTTGCAGCGAAGGTGAGGGTAGGAACTGGAATCGCCGACGAGGCCCGTGAAGGTTCCGGTGTCCAGGATTTGGTACAGGCCTTCTTTGGAAAGGATGCGCGCCAAGCTGTCGCGGAAACCTTGGCGCAAGCTGTCGGGTCCCCCGTTCCACCGAGCGGGCAGGGGAAGCACCAAGGCCGCCTCCAAGGTATCGGTATCGCGGCAGGAATCGCAGATCACAACCGGATTCGCCGTTTGCCAAAAACGCTTGCTCAAGCGGGCAAAGGCAGCTGGGGAAATGCCCGAGTCGCGGATCGAAACGGAATCGGCAACGACGTCGGACTCCATGTCGGCGATGTTGGCTTTCCATGCCCAACTCGAATCGCTCCCGCGCGTGAAGGTCGGCCAAACGGTCTTTTGGATGCCCCGCGAGGCACAGAGGGAATCGAGGCCCGGAAGGTTGTTGGACGCAAGCGAGTCGGGAAGCGTTTCCATCCGGCCAGGTCCGTGGACGAGAAAGGCTTTTGCCAAGGCACTTGCCATTGCCTTCGCGGTGGAATCGGGGCCGGGCACGACCGCCCAAGTGGTTGCGGCACGACGGAGGGAATCCGTCCGACAAACGCTTTGGCAAAGTTGGTCACGGCCCTCCAACGCGGCCAGATGGCGTGCAAACCAGGGGAAGACCCGCGACGAGGGGCCACCGCGCTTCAAGGTCAGGGTGTCGGTGCGATGTTCGACGAAGTTCTGGACCGACACGGCTAGGACCCAGAGCGAATCGGAGCCCGAAAGCCTCGCAGCCATGCGTCGTGTGGCCCCGACCGAGCGGGAGACGGAATCGAAACGAATCGGGGTGACGCTTTTTGGCAAGGACAGATATTGTCGATCTTTGCGATTCCGGAAGGCCTTTCCAACAAGGCTTTCGAGGAGCGAAGAGGCTTTGCGGAAACTCGAATCGGAAGCGACATATTCTGTCCAAACTTCCCGCGAGACAACGGGTAGGCACGACTCGCCGCAAGTCGGCGGGGGTCGCAATAGCGGAGGAACAAGTCGGGAAGCCAAAAGTCCAACCGCTGTATCCGTGACCAACAGGGAGTCTACCGTTTGGCTGTCTGCAAGCCGGACCAAACGCGCCGATAGCGTCCAGGCCGAGTCGGGCTGGCGAGCCAAGTGCGCTCGCAAAACCAGAGTCGCGCCCAACACCCGGCCCAGCGAATCCTCGCAGCCCAAACTCGTGCAGCCCTCGGGAACGGCCTGGCTTTTGGGAGAAACCCAAGGACTGCGTCCCATGAAGGCCATCACTGAATCACGCACCAGTCGCGCCGCGAGGGTGTCCTTGATGTCAGACGGTGCCAGCGAGATCGACCAGAGGGACGCCGCCTGGTCCAGCGAATCGACGCGGCAGGCCGAATCTTGCGGCGAGGGAAGCAGCCAGCTGGCCAAGTGGTGCGCCAACGCCTTGGCCTGGGCAATGGTGGTGTCGGGAGAGTTTCCTTGGGCCGAATCGATTGGTTGGCCGTTGGTGAGGTCGAAAAGGCTAGCGGTTGAACCAACCCGCCCCAGGGAATCCACACCCATCGAAACGAACAGAATCTTTCCGGCTCCCGAGGCTTTGGCCCCCGCCCAGATCGAATCCCAGGACATGCCGGGTTCAATTTTTCCTCGAATTTGGACCCGACCCGACCGCCGAATTTCTACGGCCAAGCGTTCCTGAAACGGAGCTAAAAACCTAGTGGATAGAAAGGGAGGCTGGGGGATCGCGAGGTACCAAGCACGCTGCGCCGCTTGGGTCGAATCGGCCCGGCGAAGGCTGTCAGCCACGACCTGGAGCGAATCTCCGATCCGCTGGAGAGTGTCGATGGACAATTGGAGCGAATCGATGACACGGCGGGAAGAGTCTCTGAGGCCAACCAGGGAATCCGGCTTGGGACCAGGGGGCAACGGCTTCGAGGCCACTCCCTTCAAGCTGTCGACGGAGGGAAGCGGCTTGGTTTTCGTTCTCCCCTGCTTGGGTGGGCGGGAAGACTTGACGGCGGGTCGAGGTGATTCGGCCCACACGGATAGAATGGGGACGAGGATCGCTGCCGCCAAGAGGGTTGGCAGAAATTTCCGGGTGGATTTCTCCACAAGAACCTTCCTGTTTTTCATAGCCCGAACCCCATGCGTCCCATCCAGATGCGACTTTCCCGGTCGCCGGTAAAGTATCCGGTCTCTTCGGCGTAGGTGAGAAATTCCAGTTGCAGGAATCTCAACAGGGTGGTCGACACCAGGAAGCTTGGGTAACCACCCTTCAGTCCCCCGGAGATCCCCATTTTCAAAACCTTGGGAACCAAAGTTTGAGAAGCTTCGAAGCCAAAGTTGAATTTCGACAAGGGTTTGTACCCGAGCGTGTCGTAAAGGAGGTCTTCCAGCGCCACGCCGAAATTGACCCGACGAGACCAAGTCCCGTTGGTTTGCAGAACTTTTGGCGACCAAGCCGCTCCCAAACTGAGATTGGGGGTCACAAGTTGGTCGTCCAGCTTCATGCCCACATCGCGGAAGGACCCGCCCAGCCGCAGGGCGGGGGTCTGAAACCACAGTGCTCCCAAATCAAAACCGTGTCCCCAATCCGAGCTTTTGCGCAACTTGCTGGTGGTCGAGCGCAGGATCTTGACGGGGGCGCTGGATCCTTCGCTCTTGAGTTCGACAACATCGTACTCGCGCGACTCCTTCGACCGCGCCACCACCCGGTAGCCAAATCCCAGCGAGAGGCGATTGTCCAGAAAGGCTTGGGCGGTGGCGGCTTCCACGGCCCAAGTCGTGGTCACATCGATCGAAGCCTTGGGGGTGATCGACCCATGGTCCAATTGCAAGGCGGCTTCGCTTTGGCTCCAGACCGCCCCGCCCCAGTTTTGGAAGGCCGCTCCCGCATCTAGGGAAACATTGACGGGAAGTGGTTTGCGATCGAATCGATAGAGGTCGTCCAGCAATTTCTGGTTTTCCACCAGCTTGAGGGGGTCCTGCTTGGCGCTGTCGATGGTTTTGTGGTAGCGATCCCAGAAGTGAAGGAGGCTCCAAAAGTTGTCCAGGCTGGGATCCACTCCCAATTTCAGCAGTGCGATGTCGTACGAATCGCGTGGGTAACCAATGGTGTCCAGCGGTTTACAAGTTCCCTTGGTGCCGATGAGGGCCAATCCCGCTGGATTCAGATGGACGGCGTCCAGGTCATCGACGGACGCCACTCCCGCAGAGCCCATGCCCAGCGATCGCCAGGAGCGGTCCACCGGTGCGCGAGCGGCCCAAACGAGGCTAGTGGCAACAAGGAGAACGGAAAGGCCTAATCGGTTAGAGCGCATCCCAGCACCCTCCAACGGTCAATTTCCCCAATTGAATGCGCTTTTTCGCATCGGTTTGGGCGAGAACCTTTTTGCGGATCTCGATGATCGCCAGGGTTCGGATTTTCTCGTAGTCGGGGGAATCTTTCACGGTCTCGGGGGTGAATGCGCCGCCCGTCTCATTTTGGACCACTCGGGCGAAAATGGTGTCGTTGTGCGACGGCGCGTGTTCGTCCCACCTCACCCAGCGAAGTCCCAGATAGGGTGTGAGAAGGCCCTCGCTGTTTCCCCAAGTCAAATCGTCGGGGATTCGTGGAACCACCAACAATTTGTTGTTCACGGGATCGAACACGTACTTCAACGACAATTCCGTTGGGGAAACCATGGCGACATTTCCTGGCACCCGAACTTTTGTCGCCGGGGTTCCGATGCGCCCGTCTTCTTCCTTGAGGCTGTCCCCGTCGTTGTCGGTGCTGTCGCCATAAATCTCTTCATTGATGCAGCCGTCGCCGTCGTTGTCCAAATTGTCGTTGATGAGGTAGAAACTGGTGGAGGCTCCCAGTTCGGCGATGAAATCGAGCGATTGCTGGCTGACTTTGGAGGTCGCCGAATTCGGGTCGGACTGGATGGAACTGGCCGTTTGGGTGCGCGATTGGGTGTCTTGGGTGATGCGGGTCAAGTTATTCAGAATCCCATTAATGCTATTCACCGCTGCCGTGTCGGCGCGTCCGTTCTCATCGACATTGCACAGGCTCTTGAGGGAGTCGGCGTTGAGCATGGTTTTCCCCGAAGACGTGAAGCTCTTGAGCAGGCTCAAAACCCGCAGCTCGGAGGGTTCGACAACCCAATTCCCATTGGCGTCGATCATCTGGAAATAGGTCTGGCTCGAAGTGATCGCTTCCAGCTCAAACTTCACCAGATGGAATCCGAACACCCCGTCCGTCCGTCCCGCCGCGTCGCGTGCTTGGAGCTTGCGGTAGATTTCGGCCACCCGCATCAGGGGATGGTAGATGTGGTTGAGGGTGTCCAGCCCCAGGGCGGTCAAGAAATCAATTTTTGTCGGTTCATCCTTGATCTTGTGGAGGGTGTCGGCCAACCAGACCAGCGTGGCCAGCTTAAAGCTGTCGCGCCCCATTTCCGCCTTGGCCAATCCCTGGTAAGCGAGGGATTTGTTGGAATCCAAAGCCAGCGCCTGGCTAAAATCCGTCCATGCCGTGTTGAAGTCCTGTCGTTGCAGGGCGCGTTGCCCCAGATCGATCATCACATCGGGATCGTTGCTGGGGTAGCTCCCGGTCCCGGATGGATTGAAAAAATTGCAGGCGGATAGGAACATCCCGAGGATCGCCAGCAGGAGCCATGGAAGTGCATGGATACGAGGTGTGTCGCTCATCCGAGGGCTCCAGGAATTAGGTGGATTGGGCGGATTTGAGGTGAAAGCTTCGTGGACCACAATACTAGGCAGTTTTTGCAAAAGCGTCTTTCCCGTCAGGATCCGAGAAGCAAAAGATGGGGGATGGACGGGGCAATAAGCCACCCTTCGACGGGGCTCAGGGACCACCCCTCGACAAGCTCGGGGACCGCCCCTGGCACCAAAGGTGCCCTGCCGGTTTCGCAGTGCCGTAGCAGTCGGCAGGCTCAGGGCAGGATTTCGGGGTATCAGAGTCGGAGGGGAAAGAATCGCAGCTCGTGTGTCTGAGGATCCTGCGACCGCTACAGCACCACAAGTTAGGCGGGGCACCTCCGGTGCCAGGGTTTCAACCCGAGCTGCGTTCCGCGCATGGGCTCGGGTTAAAACCCTCGCAGGGCCCTTAGGCACCAAAGGTGCCCTGCCGGCTTCGTAGTGCCGTAGCAGTCGTCAAGCCTGTCGTCGAAGGGACCGGCTCAATCCAAACAAGGTGGCCAAATCCTCGCCATCTTGAGCCGTCGTTGGTGGCCAGCATGGTGCCCGGTTGGCCTCAAGTCGTCACGACTTCCCTGGGACTGCGCCGCGAATTTTAAACGCAAGGCCATTCCCGCCCTTCCCTCTGGCCGGCCCGAGGATCGCCGACCAGAGGGGGGCATTTTCCGCGGGATGGAAGAACGTGGAGGTGAGTTGTCGGTTCCGGAGCGCCTCGAAGAGTGACGCCTTTGGTAAACCCCGGATCGTGTACCGATCAACTCACAGCACCTTCGACGCCAAATCTTGCGTCTGAATAAAACCTAACGCATTGATGCCACAAGGATTGTGAACCATGTGATGGCCATCACGAACTGGGTTGGTGAGTGTGATCCTGAACACATCTGTAATCGAACGCCCAAAACACCGGAGGAATTCAGACTGGTTGCCCGCACGAGAAATACCTCTTCCGAGAATAGAGCGTGCAGGAAGGTATCTTGGGTCCATGCACCCTATACCCATCCAAGAAGAAATCCTTCGCGACGCCCTCGGGGCGGCCGGACTCAGCATGCAGGTGACCAGCCAGCGCATGATGGGCGGATACGGGATTTCCCTCAAGGGTCATCTGTTTGCCCACGTTTGCAGCGAGGGAATGGGCTTGCGCTTGTCTCCTGAAGACCAAACGGCCTTGTTGGCCGTGCCAGGTGCCAAACCGCTGCGTTTCGCTCTCGATCCGGCCCGATCCGCCAAATTCGTGTTGGTCCCCGAGCCCATGATGGATCAACTCCCGGCTCTTTCTTCCTGGGTGAAAAAAGCCGCCAAGTTCTCGTCGGCAAACATTGGCCTTAGCCCCGCCGCCAAGCGCGCCCACCAAAAAACGCCGCGCCCGGGTCGGAAATAGCTCAAATAGAATCTTGGCCAACCGGTTCGGCGGGACTCGTCAGGTCAGGAGGGATCGAATTTGGCGGCCAGTTCTTTAAAGGGGCGGCGTGGCTTACCACTCGGATCCATGCACACATGGGTGGTCCAGCCGGTGGCGATCAAGGTGCCGTCTTTTCCACCCCGGCGGGTTTCGAAATCAAACCGCAGTCGCAGCCGGTCGATGGAGGAGGCCCGCGTCAGGACCACCAGGGCATCGCCGTAGCGGGCGGGCGCGAGGTATTCGCAGTGGGCCTCCAAAACCGGGATTGCGTAACCCTTTTCCTCGAGCTCCTGGTAGGGAAATCCCCAAGCCGCCAAGCATTCGGTTCTCGCCACCTCGAAGTATTCGAAATGGCGGCTGTAATACACGAACTTCATCTGGTCGGTTTCCGAGTACCTGACCTGGATCAAGGTTTCGTAGACAGATTCCGTCATTCTTCCTCGCCGCCCATTCGGCTAAGACCCAGGTCGCGCAATTTTTGCTGAAGGCTCTGGCGGTGCATGTCCAAAGCCGCGGCCGCTTTGGAAATGTTCCCCCCCGAGCGATCCATGTGGTGGGCCACAAAGCGGCGCTCGAATTCATCGACGACTTGGACTTTGGCTTGCCGGAAGGGCAGATCGACAGAAATGGGCGAGAGACGGATCAAGCCGTCGTCCGGGGCGCCCACCGCCACGGGTTCGGCGGCGGCCAGGACCGGCTGCTGACCCGCTGGGCCGGAGGCCTCGGGCGGAAGCCCCAAGAGCTCGGGGCCGATGGAATCTCCCCGGCACAACACGCAAGCCCGTTCAACAACGTTGCGCAACTCGCGAACGTTCCCGGGCCAAATCCAACGAACCAGCATGGTCTCTGCGGAAGGGCTGAACTCCAGGGTGCGATTTCCCGCGTAGTGGCGCAAGAAGGTGCGTGCCAGCTGGAGGGCGTCGCCGGGGCGTTCGCGCAGAGGGGGAATCACCACAGTCAGAACTTCCAGGCGGTAGTACAAGTCTTCGCGAAATTTCCCCTCGGCGACATGTTGCTTTAGATCACGGTGGGTGGCGGCCACGACACGGATGTCCACTTCCACCATCCGATTCGATCCGAGCGGTTCCACGGTTCGCTCTTCCAGCACGCGCAGCAAGCGCACTTGGGCTTCCAAGGGCATGTCGCCGATTTCATCCAAAAACAGGGTACCCCCATGGGCTTGTCGAATTTTGCCCATGCGTGCGGCCACGGCTCCGGTAAAGGCTCCCTTCTCGTGGCCAAACAGTTCGGATTCCACCAAGGTGGCTGGCAGGGCGCCGCAATTCACGGGAACGAACGGACCGTTTCGACCCGAACTGTTGTGCAAGTAGCGCGCGGCCATTTCCTTGCCGGTTCCCGATTCGCCCAAGAGCATGACGCTCGAAAGGGCGGGGGCCATCAAGGTCAAATTGTCCCGCAACTTCTTCATGGCCGGTGAATTCCCCAACAAGTCCCGGCTGGGCTTGGAGCGTTCGCTCTCTTCTCGCAGCAGTTCGTTTTCATTGCGGGTTTTGGCAAAAGTCACGGCGCGTTCCAACACCATCACCAGTTCGTCGGCGTCGGCTGGCTTGGTCAGGTAGTCGAAGGCTCCCCGGCGCATGGCTTCCACCGCGATCCGTTCCGAGCCTTGGGCGGTGAACAGCACGACCGGTGGCGCGCCCGATTTTTGTTGCAAGGCAGCCAACGAGGCCAGCCCATCCATGCCCCCGCCCATTTGGTAATCCAAAAGCACGCAGTCGGCATCATGGCGTGACAGAATCTGGATCATCTCTTCGCCGGAACCGGCTTCAGAAACGGTGTGGCCTGCGCTTTCCAAGAGCCGACGGGCTCCGTACCGAGCCCCGCTTTCGTCGTCAACGATCAGAATCCGGCTCATGGGTGCTCCCAGGTAAGTTGGAACGAAGTCCTCTTCGGCAGGGGAACGTAATCTAGGTGCCCCCCCGATTCCTCGGCCTTTGACCGAGAAATGTAAAGCCCCAGTCCATTCCCTCCCAAGCTCGCCAAGGGTTGGAACAAGCGGGGCCGGAATTCGTGGGGGATCTCGCCCTCATTGGAAACGGTGATCGCCTTGGTGGCGGGGTCGAACAACACGTTGACGATGGATCCTTGGGGGGCGTGGTGCAAGGCGTTCAGGATCAGGTTGAACAAAATCGCCTTGAGGTCGTTTTCCGAAATCGGCAACGGAATTTTTTCGGCCGGCGTCGACAATTCCAAGCGAAGGCGTTTCTCCCGAGCTTCCAAGGCCAACAACCCCACCACCACCCGCAAGGTCTCGGGAGCATCCACGCAGACGCTCTGGTCGCGGGCGAAATGGAGCATGCGCCGAACCGTGGCGTCCAGCCGATCGACCTCGCCGACCACCACTTCCAAATCGCGGTCCAAGACCGAGCCAAAAGGAGCGTCGCGCCGCGCCGCCATGGCGACATTGCGAATGGCCGACAAGGGATTCTTGATCTCATGGGCGGCCGAGGCCGCCAACAAGCCCAGCATGGCCAGTCGCTCGCCTTCTTCGAGCCTTCGGTGCGCCTCCAGCGACCGTTTCAGGTCTTCCCGACTCAACAAAACCTGCTGGCAAGTGGCCTGCAACGATTCCAACCGGGCGATGATTTCGACCGGGAATTTTTCCATCCGGGAACTGGTTCCCAACAGAATGGCCCACGAGGAATCGCGACTGGCGACCGGCAAGATCCACCGAGCCTCCAGGGTGGCCCAGTTTTCCACCTCGGCGCGCGAGGTGGTGGTGTGCATGGCGATCAGTTGCGGGCTTTGTTCCGGGGACAACACGAGTCCTCGGGAGTGAAGGATGCTCTCGACCTGAGGATGGTTCAACGGCAGAATTTGCCAATGGCAATCCAAGATCCAACCAATGCAGCGGGCCAAAAAACGCGGCAAGGAAGGATTGGGAAGGCGCGTGTGTCGCAGCCGTTTCTCCAGCCGCAGCAAAAGCGCCGATTCCTGCTGCTTGTCCAGGTTCAAGAATTGGGTGATGGCGCGAAAGAAGTTGATGGAAAGCGGGCCCATCGATCCGGCCAGTCCCAATCCCGAGGCACCCCAAGTGGCAAGGCGATCCAATTCCGACATCGGCCAGGCAAACTTGCAAGCCATGTAGGAACAGAACACTCCCAAAAACCATTGGACCCTGCGCCAAGAGGCGAGGGTCACTTCCAGAGCCACCGCTTCGGTCCAGTAGGTGGCCCACAGAATGGCGAAGGGGGGCAACAGGTGAGTCAGATCGAAGAGCAACACCCATTGGTAACGGCCATGGGCCTGAAATCCCCAAACCATCTTGATCGCCAACACGCCGGCCAAAAGCGGGATCATGGCGACCAAGGCCTTTCGCAAGGGGCGAGCGATCCCCTTGCGGGTTTCGTCAAAGGTGGCCAGGCCCTGGGTCAGCATCCAGATGGCGACAAGGCCTGCAACCATGTCCATGGCGATGAACAGTCGGGTGACCGGCTCTACATTGACCAAGAACGGATCCATGGGATGGCTTGCAATGCGAGCGACTCCCCAGAGGACCAATCCCACCGGAGCCGCATACCAAACCCAGATGGGAACCTTCTTCAGGGAACCCGTCATTTGGGAAAGCCCGTGCAGCCCCAACCCGACCTGCAAATTCAAGATGGTCCCGCGCAGGATGTCGAAAAAGGCGGTGATGTAGGGAAGCCGGGAATAACCGATGGTTTCCAAGTTCAAGGACGAAAAAACCGAGGCGTACCAAATGGTCCAACAAAGCGACCAGGCATACAGGATGGGGTTGAACCAGATGATTTTGGCCGAAGACGATCGAGCCAGAACAAATTGGAGATGAGCCAAGGTCCCCGCCCCGACAAACACCAATTCGAGGAATTGGACCCAGTTCATACCGACGTTATGCGGGCCGGGATCGGGGAAGGGAATCGATCACCAGGCGACACCCAAGCCGACCTGGACAAAGTAAAAGCCTCCCCAGTCGTTGTTTGGTCCGTAGACTTTTGGATACCCAGGCCAAGCTCCTTTGGTGTAGATCTTCCCCCCGGGCATTTGGAGGTCGTAATGACCGATGGTGAAGCCCATCTGGGTTTCCAGCACCAAGTGTTGGCTGAAGATGGCGTTGTAACCCAGGATCGGTGAAACTTGGGGACCGGTGACATTGACCCGGGTATTGGGAAGAAGTTTCGATCCACTGGTGTCATAGGCATTTCCATCGCGAACAGCGGTCCCGTATTGTTGGTACCACTGCAGGTTCAGCTGGGCGTAGGGGCCGCTGGCTAGACCCATGTAGTAGCGTGCGAAGGCTCCCACAGCGAACGAGTTTGCCTTCACCGAGTCCAGACCCCAGTACACGGTTGCGATGGGACCAATGCCAAGCGTGCCCTCCACACCCAAGACGTATTCGTAGTGGATGTCCTGGAGATCGATGTTGGGGGTCCAGCGGATGTCCACCTTGGGGCCTTCGTCGCGCTTGGTGGCATCCATCCCTCCCATGAGTTTGATGGGGGACACCACGATCCGCTGGTGGGAAAATTCATATTGACCGACCGGATAGTCGTCATATTGTGCCAGAGCTGCTCCCCCAAGGGAAAGCAAGATCAGGGCAAAACGGCGCATCATGTAGGTCTCCCAGTAGAGGGTTTGTTTGCCATTTGGATGGACGAAAGGAAAGTACGACGACCAGAGAAGCCTATCAAGCTATATTCGGTTGCATGACTTTGCCGTCCCGGTCTTCCGTTTACTTTGCCCTTGCGACTGCCTTTGTCGCCGCCTCCTCTGCTGCCGCAGTCAGTCAATCGACTTCGGAAGGGGGTAGCTTCTACTCGGGTACGGATCGCCTACAACATGTCGTCAAGACAGTTTACGAATCCTACGTGGAGGCCATCCCCATGGACACCATGGTGGACGCCATGGTACATGGTCTCTCGAGCATCCTCGATCCGCACACGGCGTACTTCGACGAGAAGGAGACCGAAGAACTCAAGACCCACACCACCGGCCAGTTCGGGGGATTGGGGATCACGATCGGGGTGCGCGAGAACATCCTGACGGTGATCAGTCCCTTGGTCGGAACGCCCGCCTACCGCATGGGCATCCAGGCCGGCGACAAGATTTTGGACATCGATGGAAAATCCACCCGGGGCATCACCGTCGACGACGCCGTCTCCCATTTGCGCGGGACTCCCGGAACCAACGTGACGGTCAAAATTTGGCGCGAAGGTTTCAATCAACCCATGCCCTTCACCATCACTCGCGAAGTCATCAAGATCGAATCGGTGCCCTACTACGGCATGCTTCCCGGAAAGGTCGGGTATGTCAAGCTGGTCCAGTTCTCCGAGCCGACCGGTGACGATGTCGAAAACGCTTTGGTCACTCTCAAAAAGCTGGGGGCCACCTCCTTCATCCTCGATTTGCGTTACAATCCAGGCGGATTGCTCAGCCAATCGGTGGCGGTGTCGGAATTGTTCCTTCCCAAAAATCGCGTGGTGGTCAGCACCCACGGTCGCATGAGCAGCCAAAACAGCGAGCTTTCCAGCCAACGCGATCCGGTGATCGACACCACGATTCCGCTGGTCGTGCTGGTCAACGGTGGCTCGGCATCGGCGTCGGAAATCGTCTCGGGAGCCATCCAGGATTGGGACCGCGGCATCATCATGGGAACC
>CAIKAA010000365.1 GCA_903825275.1 uncultured Fibrobacterota bacterium
CGTGGCATGCCTTGGCCAAGTCCACATCGTTCATCGCCTCGATTTGGGGGCCTAGAAGCAAATGGTCAACGGGCATCCCCACCTTGCGGCAAATGTAGGTGGTGACGATCTCGTTGTCGCCCGTCAGAACCTTGACCTCGATGTTCAATTTGCGAAGCTTGTCCAAGGCTTCCACCGCCGATTCCTTGGGAGGATCGAAAAAAGCCATGAAACCGAGCAGGATCAGATCGGATTCGTCCTTGGGGGAATAGACTGGATTGTCGGTTGCCCCAGGCATCTGCTTGTAGGCCAGGGCGATCACGCGAAACCCTTCGCCATTCAAATCATCTGCCAATTTCCGTCGCACGGCATCGTGCTCGGGAAGGACCTCGATCACCTTGTCTTCGACCTGAACCCGGGTGCAGAGATCCAAAACTTCGTCCACAGCCCCCTTGCAGATCAAGGTGTTCAATCCTGTTTCATCCTCCACCACCACCGAAAGTCTTCGACGCACAAAGTCGAAAGGAATTTCGTCGATCTTGCGGTACTTTTCGTCGGCCTTGAGATGCTCCTTCAACTCTTCATGGTCGAGAATTGCCTTGTCCAGCAAGTTCTTCAATCCCGTGTGGTGGAAACTGTTCAGGTAACCGAAATGCAGCACCTTCTCGCTGGTCTGGCCGTAGACATCGAGGTATTTCTCCAACACGATCTTGCCCTGGGTCAGCGTTCCCGTCTTGTCGGTGCACAAGACATCCATGGCCCCGAAATTCTGGATGGCATTCAGCCGTTTGACGATGACCTTCTTGCGGGACATCGCCAGGGCGCCTTTGGAAAGATTCACCGTCACGATCATGGGGAGCATCTCGGGAGTCATGCCCACCGCCACCGCCATGGCGAACAAAAAGGCTCCCAACCAATCGTGGTGGCTCAACCCGTTGATCAGAAACACCGCAGGCACCATCACGGCGATGAAACGGATCATCAGCCATGTGAATTTGTCGATACCCTGGTCAAATCCTGTCAATTGCCGGGTCGGAACGATCTTGTTCGCCAACGCACCAAAGCAGGTCCGTGATCCTGTGGCCAGGACAACAGCGGTCCCCGATCCACTTTCCACGCTGGTTCCGAAAAAACAGATGTTGGGAAGCTCGAAAGGATCGATCACCACTGGGGAACTGACCGAGGCGTGTTTTTCCACCGGCATGGATTCGCCGGTGAGCGCCGCCTGGTTCAAAAACAGGTCCTTGGCAAACACCACCCGGGCATCGGCGGGAACCATGTCGCCGGCGGCCAATTGGACGATGTCACCCACCACCAAAAGCTTGAGGGGAATCTCCTGTTCCTTCCCCTCGCGCAGCACGGTCGCGCGATTGCCGACCATGGCCTGGAGCTTTTCGGCAGCGTGGTCCGCACGACTCTCCTGAAAGAATCGCAATCCCACCCCCAGCACCACCATCGCAAAAATCACCACGGTGGCGCGAGGATCCCCGGTGAAAAACGATAGGGTCCCCAATGCCACCAGCAAAAGGACCAAGGGGTTCTTCAGGCATCCCACCAACCGGATCCAGCTCGAATCGCGTTTGGCGCGGACAATTTCATTGGTGCCGTCTTTTTGGAGACGCCTTGCGGCTTCACCCTCCCCAAGCCCCTTGAGGCTCGTTCCCAGCGCTTGGAGAGTCGCCTCGATTTCGAGATGGGCCTTGTCGAACAGTTCCGAAGAATTTCCGACCGGAATGTCTGGGGGGATCATCCGATGGAACGTCCAGATGCGTCCGAAAGCATCAAAAGAATTTTGTC
>CAIKAA010000366.1 GCA_903825275.1 uncultured Fibrobacterota bacterium
AGCCCAACAATCCACCTTCCCGGAACAACGCGTTCAACTGCATGGCTTTGCCATCGATGATTCCACCTTGGGCCTCTAGGCCCAAGACGAATTTTTCGATGGTGGGAAACCACCATTTTGCCAACATGGAGCCTTGGTGATAATCGAAGGTTCCGCCAAAAATTCCGCCCACCCGACGGTAGCTCACTTGGAACAGGCTGCCCGAAGTGGGGAAAAGCGGTAAATCCTTGTCGTCACGGGTCACGGTCAGTGAAAGCGAGCTCTCCAAACCATCAGTCCGCAACAATCCAGTTTTGTCGGAATTGCCTCCCTGATAACGATTCAGAGAAAATCCATAGGAAGAACCGACCGAGAAATAGTCGTCAGGCCAGCTCACCCGACGCCCAACCGAGAGGTTGAAACCCGTGGAGATGTAATCGTAGGTGGAGTCGTATTGGTCGGACTGGTGGGTCCAAAATCCGTCCACGCCCACATGGGTGGGAGAATCCATGAACCAAGGCTCGGTAAATCCCAGGCGGGTGCTTTTCTTGTAATTGCCGTATTCAAAGTTGGCATCTACCCGACGCCCGGTTCCGAAGACGTTGGGAATCTGCAATCCCAACGTTCCGACAAATCCGTCGTTTTGGCTGTAGGCGCCACCCGCCGAGAAGGTTCCAGTCCCCTTTTCCTTCTCGCTGATGCGAAAGACCAAATCGACGATGCCTTCTTGCCCGGACGGACGAATGTCGGGAATGACGTTGTCGAAGTAATTCAGCTGCATCACTTCACGGAAGGACCGCATCATCAAACTCTGGCGGAACAAATCACCGGGGAACATCCGCAGTTCCCGCCGAATCACTTTGTCCCGAGTTTTGGTATTGCCTTCGATGATCACCTGGCCCACCATGGCCGGTGGGCCTTCCTTGATCATGTACAGAATGTCGACGATGCTGTCTCGGTAGGTCTTGACGGGATTGACCTGCACGAACAAACGTCCCTCTTCCCGGTAGGCCATCGAAATATTCTGTTCTTCGGCTTCCAGCTTCTTTTGGTTCAAGACCACACCCGAGTCCATGGTCGTCTGCGCCTGAAGCTGTCGTTCGGTCAGAATATCCTGTCCGTTGAACGACACGCGGCCACGGTAGTAGCGGCGTCCCTCGGTGAGGGAAATGGCAATGTCCAGCCTCTTTCCGTCAGGACGGTAGGTGACCGAGTTGGAATCCACACGGGCGTCCAAATAGCCTTTTTCCCGGTACATTTCGGTGATCGAAATCAAGTCGGCATTCAAGGAATCTTGGAGAAACTCTCCCGATCGCCACCAACGCTTTTCCTTGGTGCGCATCACTTTGAGAACTTGTTTGCGCGATACCCGGGAACGCCCGTTCAAAATGATCGTTCCAACCCGAACCTTGGTCTTTTCCTCGATGGTCCAAACCAAAGGGACCTTGCCGCTCAAGCTGTCCGGCTGGTTTTGAGCGTAAGCGATCTTGGCGAGGAGATACCCCTTCTCGCGATAGAGTTTGAAAAACGCTTGGCGGTCACGCTCCAGATTCGACTGGGAGAGGACACTGCCGTCCCCCACTCTTGCCACGGCGCGCAGATCCTTTTCCGAAAGGTTGTCACATCCCACAAACGAGACGAGTCCCGCCAAGGGAAGTTCGACCACTTTCACCGAGACCTTCAAGTTCCCCGAAGCAAGCTCCTCGAATTGGATGGCGGCATCCTGGAGGAGTCCGGTCGCCATCAAGGTTTTGATGCTCTCGCGCTGACGATCTTCCAAGGCCTCGACATTGAAACGATCGCCTTCGGCAAGTTTCAGGGCGCCGCGAATCACGGATGGATCGACAGATTTTGTCCCCTCGATCCGAAGTGAATCGATCCGCCAGCTGGTGGTATCCACTTGGGGCATTGAGTTGAGGGAGGAGGAAGAGGATGGCTGGACCGCTTCTTGAGCGGCTGAGGTCACAATCCAGCCCAGGACCAGGGCGGGCAAAAGGCGCATTCGGATTTCCGTCATTGTGAAGGAGGTGAGAGAAGCGGAGAAACTAGTCAGGAGTTCCTCCGAAATCCACTCAATCGACTTTGGCTTCGGGATGAAAGGCCAACTTTTCCCCATCGCGTTCGATGCGGATGGAGTCGCCTTCCGAAAATTTCCCACGCAAAAAGTCTTCGGCCAAAGCATCCTCGACCAGTTTTTGAATGGTTCGACGCAGCGGACGCGCGCCGTAAAGCGGATCGAAGCTTTTCTCGACGAGAAGCTCCTTGGCTGATTCCGACGGGATCAAGGTGACGCGTTTCTCGGACAACCGGACTTGCACCTCTCGCAACTGGATCTCGATGATTTTCTCGAGATCTTGCTTGGTCAGAGAATGGAAAACGATTTCCTCGTCCACACGGTTCAAGAATTCGGGATTGAAGGTTCGTTTCACTTCATCCAGAATGGTTCGTTCCATCCGTTCGAATTCGCTCTTGGACTCGCCTGAAGAAAAACCCAAACCGCCGCGCTTGATGTCGCGAGCTCCCAGGTTGGAGGTCATGATGATCACGGTATTGCGGAAGTTGATTTTGCGCCCGAAGGAATCGGTCAAATGCCCGTCGTCCAAAATCTGGAGCAACATGTTGTACACGTCCGGATGGGCCTTTTCGATTTCGTCCAGCAACACCACGGCGTAGGGTTTCTTGCGGATCTTCTCGGTGAGCTGTCCGCCTTCTTCGTACCCCACATAACCCGGAGGAGCCCCCACCAGGCGGGACACGGCGAATTTCTCCATGTATTCGCTCATGTCGATGCGGATCAGAGCATCTTGGGTCTTGAAGAGCACTTCGGCGAGGGCCTTGCAAAGCTCGGTCTTGCCCACCCCCGTTGGCCCCAGGAACATGAACGACCCGATGGGTCGGCGATTGTTGTGGAAGCCCGCGCGACTGCGGCGGATGGCTTTGGCGACCACTTCGATGGCCCGCTCTTGACCCACGACCCGCTTGTGCAAATCATCTTCCAGACTGAGCAGATTCAATCCCTCGGTGGCATCGACCCGGGTGATGGGGATTCCCGTCATCTTCGAGACGACATCGGTGATGATGTCCTCGTTGACTTCCAAGCGCTCGTTGCCCTTTTCCTGTTTCCATTGGATCTTGGCCTGGGCTAAGGTCTCTTGAAGTTTTTCTTGGCTGTCGCGAAACCGGGCGGCGGCTTCGTAATCCTGGTCGGCGACGGCCTGTTCCTTTTTGGCGACCACTTCGGCGACCTGGTTTTCCATCTCGCGGATCGAAGGTGGAACCGTCAGGGCAGACAACCGGATCCGAGCACCGGCCTCGTCGATGATGTCGATCGCTTTGTCTGGCAGAAACCGGTTGTTCATGTAGCGTTCGGAAAGTTTGACCGCCGCTTCGATGGCCTCCAAGGTGTAGACGACCTTGTGGTGCTTCTCGTAGCGTTCCTTCAAGCCCTTGAGGATTTCGACGGTTTCTTGGGCCGAAGGCGGCTCGATGGTGATGGTTTGGAACCGACGCTCCAACGCTCCATCCTTTTCGATGTGCTTGCGGTATTCGTCAAAGGTGGTCGCGCCGATGCACTGCAATTCCCCACGGGCCAAGGCCGGCTTGAAAATGTTGGAGGCATCGAGACTGCCTTCGGAACCGCCGGCACCAACGATCGTATGGATTTCGTCGATGAAGGTGATCACGTTGTCGTTTTTCTGGAGCTCGGTCATCAAGGCCTTGAGGCGCTCTTCAAACTGTCCGCGGTACTTGGTCCCCGCCACAATGGAGGCCATGTCCAGGGTGACCACGCGCTTGCTCTCCAGCACTTCGGGAATTTTGCGCTCGACAATCTTGAGGGCAAGTCCTTCCACCACAGCGGTCTTCCCGACCCCAGGTTCTCCAATCAACAGCGGGTTGTTCTTCTTGCGACGCGAAAGGATTTGGATCACCCGCTCGATTTCCTGGTCGCGGCCGATGATGGGATCGAGCTTGCCGGCCCGTGCCAGCTCGGTCAAGTCGCGACCGAAATGGTCCAGAAACGGAGTCTTGCTCTTTTTCTTGCCGGGAATCTGGGCCCCTTCGGGAAGTCCCGGAGTCTGCACTTGAGGCTGTCCCGATTCCGAACCGCGCAAGACGCGATCGATCTCTTCGCGGCAGGTGTCGTAATCGACTCCCACGGCGACCAAAGCCGAAGCCGCCGCCGATTCGTTGTCCTTCATCAAAGCCAACAAGATGTGCTCGGTGCCGATGTACTTGTGGCTCATGGCACGGGCTTCTTGGGCCGCGATCTCGAGCACTTTTTTGGCCCGAGGAGTGAACGGAATCATCTGCCCGATGGTCATCATCCCACCCGACGTGTTGATCTGCTTTTCAATGGAGCGAGACAATTCCTCCAGATCCACACCTTGGTTGCGCAGCACGGCAATGGCCACTCCATCGCCTTCGCGGATCAACCCGAGCAACAGGTGCTCGGTCCCCACATAATCATTGCCAAGCCGCACGGATTCTTCCCGTGCCAGCTGCATCACCTTTTTAACCCGGTCTGTGAACATGCCGTTCATGGTAATGGCCCCCTAATTCAAGTCTGTAAGATAGAACGGACAAGCACAGACGACCCGTCGAGGATGTCAAAGAAGAGGGTTATTTCTTCGATTTTTGGGGCAACAGAACCTGACAAAGCCAGGGAGTGAGGCCCAAAGACACCAACAGACAGGCCCCAAGCCCAATCAAAGCGAAATTTCCCATGGACCGGATCCCCATGTGGGTGGTAAAGCTCATCCCGGTATATCCGGCGATGGTGGTTCCAATGGCCACCGACATCAAGGCACCCATCCCGGTGTAAAGGTCCAAAATGGAATTGCGTCCATTGCGCTCCCAGGCCAGCACAAGGTAGATGACGACATCCGTCAGAGCCGCCTGGATGGTGGTGATGACGATCAAGTTGAAGACGCCCACCTTGATCCCAAACAGCCCCATAAAGCCCAAAATCCAGGAAAGGCAAGCCATCATCCCCAATAGGCAAACCGCGATAGGGCCAGCGCGGCGCAACAAAATTCCCAACAGGACGACCAAAATGACCAGCATCAGGATGCTCATCCGGAAACTGTCTTCCTTCACCATCCGAACCAAATCCGCATAGACGAAGCTGGAGGCAAAGCTCGTGAGTTTTTCACCGGCACCATCCAGATTGCCAAATTTTTTCTCGAAGATCGCGGCATCCCGCGAGTCGGAACTGTTGAAGCGCCCGTAGATGAACCCGATTCGCCCATAGGAACCATCGCGCTCCCGCAACATGTTGAGCGCCCAGGGTGGAATTTCTTCGGGGGTAAAGGCCTTGGCCTTGACCATCCGCTTGAGCATGGAGACCATCTCGGAATCGCTCCCCGAGGCCTTGTTGAAAATCGGATCTCCCAAAAGCGAGTCGATCCGGGTGAGGTAAGGCAATCGGCTCGCTTGGGCGGTGTCCAGGGGTACGAAAGTGCGCAAGGTCAGGAAACTGCGCAGCATGGGCTCGCGGTCGACCGTGAGGCGCCTCAGAAGGGTGTCGTGGAGAGCGTCCATCGACTTGCTGTCACGGGCCAGCACAACCACTGGCTGGCTGGAAGTCCGGTTCGAATTCAACGCCTCACGAATGGGAAGATCTTCGGTCTTGGCTTTGGTCCGACCCGTGAGGTTGTTCACCAATTTGTCGATCACCATGGTGATTTTGGCCACCCCTTTGCCGGAGTGATCTTCGCGGAGATTGGCGAAATCGTACTCGAACTGAACTTTCCATGCGAAGGGAGCGAGAACAACGGCTCCGACGATCATGAACAAGGCCGTGATTTTGGAAAACTGGGGAAGCCATTGGGGCTGGACCGTCCGGGGCGGGCGGGCGTTCCGAGGTTCGATGCCCAACCATTTCAGGAAGGGGTATTGGCTCCATCGATGGGTCAATAGCAGCGCTGCGGGAAGGAAAGCATAGGTGAGGACAAAGCTCGCCGAAATCCCAAACGTGGCGATCACACCGAACTCGTAAAAGCCCGCAAATCGCGAAATCAACAAGGTCAACAATCCTGCGATGGTCGTTGTGGCCGCGGCCACCAGTGACGAAGACAGCTCGGAAAGAGAGCGAGACAACGATACCTCCCACCCCAAACCTTGGCGCACCAAACGCTGGGCATACCCGACCAGGTACAGGGAAAAATCGGTTCCCATCCCGAACAGGATGGCGATCACGAACATGGTGTACAAGTTCAATCGTCCGTAAGTGGCACCGACAAACCCCAGGGTCATCAGGCAAGAGAGGAAGGCCTGCCCCAAAACCAGGAAAATGGGGCCGGTGGAGCGGAAATACAAGAGGACAATCAACAGGGTGAGGGCGATGGAAATGACCGTGGCCACGGTTCCATTGCTGGAAAGCGACTCGACTTCCTGAAAATCCTTGTAAGGCCCTTCCACCCCGATCTTGAGGTTCGCTCCAAATTCCTGGCGCAAGGGAGCCAAAAGGGAATCGGACCGAGCCAAAACGGTCCGAACATATTCGATGTCGGAAGATGGCTTCTTCAAGACCGCTTGCACCACACCGACAAATTCGTCGCTGGAACCAATCCGGCCAATCAAGCGGGTTTTCAAGCTGTCCGGGAGACCTTTTTTGGGATCATCCGCCGCCGACCGGTCGTTTTGGGTCGATGAATCGGCGGGCTTGAGGAATTTTTCGAATTCCACAGCCGCCTCATCGGGCAACCCCAACTGCTGGGGAAGACTGGCGTCGAACCAGGGACCTTTTTGCAGGGGTTCGTCTTCCCCCAACAGATCCACACCGAGCGGACCCCGCCGGATTTCATCGCGGGTGGATTTCAAACGGCGATAGAGATTGTCCAGATAGGGAATGGGAAGGTATAGCAGGGCGTGGTTGCGGAAGAAGGAGGCGTCCCGATCCGCCTGGACGAACACCACGTCCGGCCATTTGGTTTGGAGATGGGTTTTGATCCGGTCTTGGATTTTGGCAATCTGGGCGGGATCCTTCATCACGATGGAAACCGTGTAAAGATCGGTGCTGCCATAGCGGGTTTTGGTTTCGCGCATGGCCACAATGGTCGGCGAATCCTTGGGAAGTAAGGATTCCAAGTCGGCATCGACATGGATCCGCAGGGCGGCGATCACTCCAGACAGGGCCGCCAAGAGGAGAAAGCCCAAGACGATCTTTCCGGCATGGACTTTGGAGAAAGCAACCCAGCGCTGGAAAACATCGTGAACAAGGGGGGAAACTTTTTTGTTCGATTCAGTAGCCATCCGAGCAAAAGTAGAAGGCAAGGCCAAAAAGACCACACCCCCTTCCATGAAAAAAGGACCGAACGATTCCTCCGAGCCTTTTAAAAAAAAACTCCGGTCATCCTGAGGAGCCCATGGAATGGGCGTCTCGAAGGGTGAACGGAGGACCAAATGAAGACTAGCTTCCCCGCCTCAAAGAGTGAGGAAGATCACACCAACTACTTCTTCTTGCCCTTCTTCGCAGGCTTTGGGGGAACCACGATCGCGACCGAATTTTTCGCGCCGTTGTAGAAAAAGGTCGGACGATTTTTGTCGGTATCGGTTCCTTGGGGACCATACTTTTTCACAAAACCCTGCATTCCGCCTGGGAAGGTCTTGAATTCCGGCTTGAAGCGGAAGAAGTCGAAGGGGATCTGGGCCAGTTTGGTCTGTTTTTCGTCGATCTTGTTGCGGGAGGTGTCTGCCAACCACATTTTGGTCCGCTCTTCCGAAAGGGACTCCAGATTGGCCGAGGTCACGGCCTGGTTCAAGATCGGAGCCGATCCCAGAGAGCCATCACACAGGAGCGACCAAAACCGGGGATCGGGATTGCCATCGAACAACCGTTTGCGAGCGATGTCGGCAACCGCCAGAGATTCGGCCGCGATCATCAGGACCTTGGCACCGGTGATGTCGCCGGACATTTGGGCCACACTTCCCTTGGAAGGATTTTTGAGGATGAGCTGGATCACTGCCGCATTGTAGGCGTTGATGTAAAGAGCCGAGCGTTCTTCCTTGGTCGCGGCCTTGAGGGCGTTGGAATCCACATCGGCCAAAGCCTTGAGATAGCCGTCGAACTTTGCCTTTTCCTTGAGGACTCCGGCATAGTCCACTCGATCCCCCTTGACGTTGGAAGCCAAGATTTCTCCCCAAGGTCCGTGGATGGCGTCCAGGTTTCCAGACATTGCAATGGTTGCGATGGCAAGCAGAAGGGAACTGGTGGAGCGAAATTTCATCGATACCCTCGTAGGTCAAAATGTGAACAACGTCGTGGGTCACCTACCCAGATGAGGGTATAATATCCTTTGTTCGGTTTCCGTGTAGGGCGATTTTCCTGGAACAATTGGTTTCTTCCCCGGTCGAAAAAACAGTAGACTTTCCAGAATCATGAGCGACTTGGCGATCCAGAACAATTTGCAGCGCCCCCCCATGACGGGGCCGGCCAAGAAATCGTCTTCGACGGATGAAGATCGCAAACTCAAGGAGCTGAAACAGCGCGACGTTCAGGTGAAATCGCATGAGCAAGCCCATCTGGCGGCGTCCGGAGGGGCGGCGGCCAGCGGGGCCAAGTACACTTACGAAAAGGGAAGCGACGGAAGCCGGTACGCGGTGGGTGGCGAGGTCGACATCAAGATCCAGTCGGGCAAGACGCCGGACGAAACCCTGCGAAACGCCCAACATGTCGAGCGGGCGGCGTTGGCTCCCGCAGATCCCAGTACCCAGGACTTGCAGGTAGCCGCCCGGGCCAGTCGGATGGAAACCCAGGCCCGTTCCGAGATGGCGAAACAAAACCAGCCCGACAACCAGCCAACATCCAAGCCCAAACAAGCGTATTCCTTTGGTTCGGTATCGCCCTTTGGATCGGTGGATGTGACCGCCTGATCTCAACGGGAAATGGCGACGACCCCCTTTCGGACAATTTCTGTCGTGTTGGTGCCCGCCTCATTGGGAATTCTCAGGACCACCGTGTAGGGGTACAGCCCGTTGGCGACCAGATTTCCAAACGAGTCGCGCAAATCCCACACCGCACGCGGACGGGGCTGGGACGGTTTGGACAATTCGGTCCGCAACACCTTGACGAGCTTGCCGGAAACCGTGTGGATGCGGATCGAAGCCTGAACCCGAGAATCCACGGTCCCATTGGAGTCGGGTTCACTGGAGAGTTTGAAGTAGAAGATGGTGTTGTCGCCCTCCTTGACCGGGTTGGGGCTGTTGAACACCTCATAGAGGGAATATTCCTCTTTGGCCATGCTTTGGACTTGGAGGCTGCTCCGAGAGAGGTTTCCCATCAGATCACGAGCCAACACGTTGAACACATAGGTCTTCCCGACCGGCATCAAGGTCGAATCGATGATCAATTGAGCGGTCGCTTTGCGATAGTCTCCGTCCTGGCGCAGGTCCGGATGCCATGGCTCCCGGACTCCGGCAATGGAAAAAACCACTCCTTGGTCGGGCCCTTGGTCGGAGGAAATGCCCGAGGAATCCATAAAATCGACCGCCAGGCAAAAGGGTAAGGGGATTTTGGCCAGGGTTCCGAAGGCGACACCACCAGACCAGGAGGAGTCGCAGGGGCGGATGGAAATCGACGGGCCCCCAAACTCCCGCACGCCGCCGGTGGCCGTTCCCAACATGATTCGCGGCGCCAAGATTTGTCCGCCATCCAGCCGGTTGGCTGGGTTCCAGGTGTAGACGCGGGTGGTGGCGCTGTCGCCAAAAGCAATCCGGGCCGGCATTTGCATGACCGTGGAGATTGAATCCGAAACCAGCGAGGATTGCAAGGAAATGATTTCGCGAGGGGAAAGGTGGAAGATCTGGCGAGATTGGGATTCCGAGGCTTTTGTGGCGGAATCAAGGGGGGAGGGAACATCCAAACGTGTCTGGAACTCCCTTGCCCCTTTTGCCTCTCCCTGGATCACCAACCGCGAAAGAGCCTGAATGGTATCGGGGATCTCCCTCAGCTTGACGTGAATTCCGCCGGGAAGCAGGACCATCGCCGGGTCGCCCAGGATGTTGTAAATGTCGCGATTGGTATAGAACGCGTTCAAATCGTCGTCGGGCTGGCTTTTGGCAGCCAAAAGCGCCTCGCCAATGGTCATCACCCGGGTCGTGTCGGTGGCATTCACCCAGAACTGGGTGGCCAACCGGGTATTGCCCCCAGGGTACGACGGTCGGGTGCCAGAAATCGCCGCCATGGCCCCCTTTCCAGCACCCACCACGAGGTATTCGGAAAGCCCTGACGAATTGTTGACGTCGTTTCGGCCTACCGTGCAAGATCCCGCGTAAAACAGAAACGGTCGGGTTCGGTTCGCCAAAGTTCGGTCTACGGCATTGTTGTCCAGAACGTCTTCATCCGCCAAAACCGTTTGTCCACCATGCCCCATGTAATTCATGCCAGCCACTCCGGCATTCAAGGAGGCTTGCAGGTCTCTCGCCGCTTCGGGGGCTTGGAACAGGCTGTTGATGGGGTATTTGACCAAATACACCTTTTCTTGGCGAATCCAGGGACGTTGACCGACCATGGCCCCGGCGATGGCCTCGGATTGGTTGGTGTGGTTGGGAATGTCATCGGGTAGGTTGAGCTGCCAAACGTTGTCGGCGACCATCAGTACCGTGTTTCTCCAGGGGCCGAAGTCGGCGATCGAGGGCGTTTCGAAAATCTTCAACTTGTCAAACCAAGCCCTGGCCTCGTCGAGAGTGCGGGCCGGCACTCGCCCCAAGGCAACCCGTGCCAAATGGGTCTTTTTGTCCGAACTCGGATCGCCAGCACCCAGGAAGGTGTAAAAATCATCGGTAGAAATGGACTCGTCTTCCCATTGGGGAATCAACACCTCGGGGGCAGCGCCCAGCACGAGGCGGGGATCCACGTGCCCTCCGCCCAGAAGCAGAACATGGGAAATCCCCCACCGTTGGTAGGCCCACCGGATGCAATTGCGGATGGCGACCGGGTCCATTTGACCGCCAGACCATAGGTCGTAGATGTCCTCGGTCCAGGCGATGACCGATTTCATGGGTCGCACCTGATAAGTTGCTTCGCGGTGAACGGCGTATTCTTCGGCTAGGTCGGCCAATGCCTTAGGAGCGATGACCAAAATGTTGGCCGTGGAGGTCGTGTTGAAGTCCTTGATGGAATGGGTTTGGGAAGAAGCCGACCAGGCCGCCACCGAGTGAGCCACTCCACCGGAAGTGGTTGGAAACAGCGCGTACCAAGTGGACGGCGAGGTCGCGCTATCCAAAAGGTGGCCGGATTGGATGGTGCAAAGCCGGGTGGCGATCCCGTTTTCCAAAACCCAACAGGTCTTGCCGTCGGCGACCTTCACATCCAAAGCACCCATCGTCGGCGCGGGAAACACCGCACTGTCGGCGTTGGACAAATCCCGGCGGTACAAAAGGTTGACCCCAGCGATCGCCAGCCGCGATCCGTGAAAGGCCATTTGAAATTTGACAAATCCAGACGCCACCCCGGTTCCCGACCAAATCCCTTGGCTGGCATCTACGGGTCTCCAGGTGCCACCAACTCCAGAGACACTGACCTGGTCGATGTCGGTGTAAGTCCCTGAAAACCAGGAGTTTCCCACCGGAACGATTTGGGCCAAAACGGAGTCGGCAGCTTGCCCGGGAAGGGAGAGGTTGACCGGAGGCAGAACCAGGGTGCCTGCAGTCTCAATCGATGTCCAAAACCAGCTTTTTCCCATATCTGGTTCCGTCTCGGACTGTTTTCCGATCTCCACTTCCTTGAGTTGATTGGGTTTCCCCATCCAAAGTGGCTGTCCGACGGTTTGGTAGGCGTTTGGCCCGCTTCCCCTGGGTCCAAATGCCAAATTGGGAGAACCGTTCACGGCATCCATCCGGACCAAGTATTTGCGGCGCTTGGTGTAGGGGTTGATGGAATAGGTCCAGCCCAAAGCCGTCCCAGTGTTCAACTTCCAAAGATTGGGGTCTCGTCCCCAGAAACGAATTTCGTCGTTCTGGTCCAAAATTCCATCGCCGTTTCGATCGATTCTCTGGATGGCGATGGGAACCAGGCCGGGTGCCACTACGGTATCTCCCATGGCACTGGGAAGCGTGTCGGGAAAGCCAGAATAAACCGCGATGTTGGAGATCGAGACGCCTCCCGAAGAGAGTCCTGCGGCCTTGGAGAGTTCGGCACCGGTCAGCCGGACCAAACCCGCTTCGGCACTGGAAAATGGATCGTCGTCCCCAATGGAGACTTCCACCATCGCGCCGCCCAGATCGGCCTGGCGAGCGGAAAGGTTCCGTCTTGGGGCAGGAGGGTTCACAAAACGAAGGCCGCCTGGATTTTGGACCACCCGACTCCAAACCGATCCCGTCGGCAGGTTCGCAGCCCCGTCCCAAGTCAGGCGCATCCGAAGGTGCTTTCGCAACAAAACGCCATCTTTGGATCCGGCAACCAGCGGAAAATCCATCCGGAGCAGTCGAAAACCGTCGATCTTGGATTCTTCCCAACCCTCGCGGTCGTGCGCCACCGTAGCCACGGCCTTGCCCGTCTTTGGGTCGAATCGAGGCACCCTATGCCACAATTGGCCCGCAACGTTTTCGCCAGAATCTGTCAAAAGATCCAGCTTCCAAGCACCACCAAGAGGAATCGCGATCAAGGCTTGCAGCCTCGGAGCCGCCAAATCACCGGCAATCTCAGAGGGTGCGAAACCCTTCAGGTTCACCGCAACGGTATGGTCCGGAAGGGTGTCTAGACGGTAATCTTTTCCCCTCCATTCGATCTCCCACTGGCCTGGGCGATCGACCAGGACATGGAAGGGAGCGGAGAACACCGCCAAGGCGGCTAGAAGGACGAATTGGAGGATCGGACGCATGGAACATTCAAAATAGCCTTCTCGCGTCCGGACGGTTACCCTAGATCCCGCGGGAGAGAGGGATCTGGCTTATGGGACGGACTCACCGGGAAATGGCTACGATGCCTTTCGCTTGGCGTTCCAGATCACCTTTCCCTTGGGGATCGGGAATCCGCAGGACCACCGTGAAGGGGTACAGCCCGTTGGCGACATTCTTTCCAAAAAAATCCTTCAGGTCCCAAACCGCCTGCGGCAGCGGATGAGAACGGTTGGAAAGTTCGGTGCGCAAAACCTTGATCAGCTTGCCAGAAATGGAGTGGATCCGGATCGAGGCCGTGGCGCGGGAATCCACCGAACCGTTTGAGTCGGGTGCCGCAGAAAGCTTGAAGAAAAAAGCCGTCGTGCTGCCTTCGCGCACCGGATTGGGACTGTTGAAGACCTCGTAGAGAGACAATTCCTCGGGAATCTGAGGAATCAAGACCAGACGTTGGCGAGAGAGGTTGCCCATGAGATCGCGGGCGGAAAGGTCCAGCGGGTAGCTGGTTCCTGGACGAAACCAGGTGGAATCGACCACCAGTTGGGCCGAAGCGCTGCGAAAATCGGTCCCTTGGCGCAATTCGGGATGCCAGGGTTCGCGCAGGCCGGGAAGAGAAAACACCACCCCTTCGTCCGGTCCTTGGTCAAACGAAATCCCTGACGAATCAGAGACCTTGGCTTCCAGGCAAAACGGAAGGGGAATTCGCGCTTCCTTGCCAAAAGCCACCCCACCCGACCAAGAGGAATCGCAGGGTCGAACCCGAATCTCCGGCCCTTCTCGGTCGTTGCCGACCAAGGTCGAGGTTCCCCAAAACAATTTTTTCCCCGAAATCACTCCCCCGTCGCGGCGGGTGGCGGGATCCCAGGCGTAGACCATGACGGTGGCTTGTTTGCCAAACGGAACCCTCGCCGGCAATCCTGTCGTCACGGCGAAGGAACCTTGGGCAACCGGGGTTTCGGTGGACAAAAACTGCTGGGAAACAGGGTGGAACTTTTGGTCCTTCCTCTTGCACGCGCCGGTGCAGATTACCGAGTCGATTGGCGATCGGATCTCCATCCGGATCTGCGCCATTCCGTTGGCCGTTACTCGACCGCTAAACGCCGTTCGAGACAGAGCCTGAAGGGTGTCCCTGACGGGATCCATGGCAACCACCAATCCACCGGGAAAGGGCACCGTTGCTGGGTCGCCAAGAATGTTGTAGAGCCCGTTGTTGGACACATTCAATTTTTTTGCCTTGGCGAGGGCCTCCCCCAAGGTTTTGCCGGGCTGCGCTCCAGAAACCAATTGGGACCAAAAATTGGTAGCCAAGTCCTGATTGCCATAGCCGATGGACGACGTGGTCGGCCGCGTCGCCGCCACGCTGGCATAGGCTCCTTTTTGGGAAGCGGCCACCAAAACCTCGCTCAAACCACGGTCACTCGGGCGATCGTTTTGACCCACGGTGCAGGAGCCCGCAAAGAAAAGGAAGGGATTGGCTCCGTTTCGCAGGGTACGTTCCACCGAAGAGACGTTGAGCAAGTTTTCATCGGCCAATACGTCGGCTCCTCCGTGGCCCAGGTACAAGACTCCGGCAGTTCCCTGGTTCAAGAGCGTCTGGAAATCGCGTGCGGCCTCGGGCTTTTGGCCAAGGCCGTTGAGGGGGTATTGGATCAGGTAAAGCTTTTCGAATCGAAGCCAATTGCGCTGGGCCTCGATGGATTCGGCTGTTTTTTCGGCTTGTTCGGTGTGATCAAAAATGTCGTCGGTATCGTTGCCTTGCTTCATGTCGTCGGCGGCGATCACCAATCGATTTCTCCACGGTCCAAAGTCCGCCTGGGTCGGGTCTTCGAACCGCTTCAATTTTTCGAGCCAGGCGTTGGCTTCGTCCAGAGTTCGAGCTGGCACCCGACCCAAGTAGACCGAAACAAACGAACTGTCGGGATATTCGGAGATGGCAAAAAAATCATCGCTGGATCGTTGCTGGTTTTCCCATTGGGGAATCAGGCTTTCGGGCGAGGAACCCTGCACGTTTCGAGGATCGGAATGCCCCGATCCGAGCAACAATACATGGGTCACCCCCCAAGCGCCCCGCGACCACTGGATGGCATTGCGGATGGCGGTGGGATCGGCCATTCCGCCCGACCACAAGTCGTACAAGTCTTCCAGGGCGACCACGGCCACGTTCATGGGTCGTAATTGAAACTTTGCTTCGCGGTGGACCGAATACCTTTCGGCAACGTCCAGAAATCGCCGGGGACTCACCACCAGGACATCGGCCTTCCGAACGGCGGCAAAATCCCGAACCACATGCGACTCGACGGGTTCGGTCCATTTTGCGGGGGTGGCCCCCATCCCCGAAGTCGATTCCCCAAACACCACAAACCAAGTTCCCCAAACCCGGACGCTGTCGCGCAAAACCCCATCCACCACGCTGCAGGACCGGACCGCCACGCCGTTTTCCAAAGCCCAACAGGTTCTTCCCGCCTTCACTTTGATCGCGACGGGCCCCAAAGCTGGGGCTGGAAACAAGGCGCTATCAAGGTTCGAAAGATCCCGCTGGTAACTCACTTGGCAATCCTGCACAGCCATCGAATCGCCAGCAATCTGCCCAAACCGGTACGATGCCGACGGCGCCACTCCACGCCCGGTCCAAACCGCCTGGAGGGGATCAAAACTCGGAAGTCGAGTCCAATTCGCCCCGTTCTGGACAGACAACGTGGTCAACCGGGAAGCCTGGTGGGAAAGTTCTCCCGAATTGGCCAAGCGCAATTTCACCAAACCAGAATCCGACACAAGGCCGGATAATCCGTTCCCGGAAGGATCCGTCAAGGAAAATGAATTGCCACTGGTGACAAGCCAGAACCAACCCTTCCCGATGTCGGATTCCCGATATTTCTCTAGGTCCATCCTCTCCAAGCGGTTGGCCGGTTTTCCAAAATTCACCGGCTGCCAAACTGCGGTGAACGGTATGGGAGTTCCTCCGACCGGGGAAGACCGCAAATCGACAGACCCCTGGGGGGCGTCGAGGCGAATCAGGTAGCGACGTTTTTTGGCATAGGGATGGATCATGTAGCTCCAGCCAGGAGCCGAGCTGGAATCGCGCTTCCAGAAGTTGGGGCCGTGGGCCCAGAAAAGAATTTCGTCTCCCGGTCCGAATCGCCCGTCCTGATCGCGATCGCGCCGCAAAATCGGAATCGGAACAAGCGAGGGGGAGGTGGCCGTGGAGTCGACCGCCGAAGTCAGCGTGTCCCCGGCACCAGACCAGACAGCGATGTTGGACATGTCGATCCCACTGACATCCATCACTTTGCCCAAGGCCTCGTAGGAGAGCCGAACGATCCCATCCTCACGACTGGAAAAGGGATCATCGTCCCCGACTTCCAATTGGGCGATGCGCCCCTCCAGCGCAAGGGATGGGGCGACGGTCCTTCGGGCGGCGGCCGATCGAACCCGGATTCCTCCTGGATTGTCGACGATTCCCGGCCAAATCGAGCCAGCTGGAAGGGAAACCGAACCGGTCCATTCCACCCGAATCCGCAGGCGATGGGTCAACCGGAACACGCCTTCGCCCAGTGGCTTGACCAGGGGAAGGTCCAGGTGCAGGATGCGAATCCCTACATGGGACTCGACCGTGGCGAGAGGCCGAGAATCGCGAGACTCCACCGCCGATTTGCCGGTCACGGGATCCACTCCCAACACTCTGGCCAATGCCGGGACGGACAGAGGGACGCCAGAATCTGTCGGAAAGGACAGGTTCCAATCTCCTTGGGCGGGAATGGCAACCAATAGTTCCAACCTCGAAGCCTGCAAATCGCCAGGATGCAGCGGTGGGGTGCCCGCAGGATCGAAGAGAGTCTGACTGCCATCAAGACGATTTTCCACTCGCCATCCGGACGAACTCCACTCGGCCTCCCAAACGCCAGGACGGTCGCCTAGAATGTGGAGTGGCGAAGCATGCAAACAGGAAATGACCAGGCCGAGGAGGGAGAGAACGCGCATTCCTGCATAAGCTACAAAGGCAACGGGGTTTGTTTTTCGCAACCGGGAAAGGCTCTCGCCACACCGCCGCACAGGCCTCGCTCCCTTTCCAACAGAACCAGGCAATCCCCCCCCAAAGTCGATGCGGTCGAAGCAGGTCCCAGACGCCCAGGTGGCCTAGAGGGTTTGGGGATTCACCGAACAACACCCAGGCTGGATCGCCAAAGAACACAGCCTAAGAATGCTTCGCCATTTCAGATTTTGACAGCACCGGGACCAGCACAAACGCCGCCCTCTGTCGTGCGATCGATTACGGGGAACCGGAAGACTGAGACGGCCCCAGATGGGTCCACCCTAAGCTGTCGCGCCCGGAGTTCCCAATGCGGTAGTCAGGATTTGTCTTCGTCTTGCTGGTGAACAATCCCACCGCAAGAGTGTATCTGCCAGGCAGAGCCTTGGTGAAGGTGACCGAATCAGAAACGGCGATTTTACCGGGTCTCCAGCTCTTGGGGTCGACCCCCTTGATCCAGGCGGTATCCACCAATTTGTTGGTGGAATCAAGCAAAGCAAGGCCCAGAAACGCGTTTTGGCGGTACAGATTGGTCGTGCCAAGATTGACCCAGTTCATGGAAACGTAAAACGGGGATTTGGCCACCATGTGGGTCCAGGGAAGGGAGATCGACTTCAACACGAAGTGGTACCCGATTTTGTTGGCGAGGTTCTTCATGTAGGCATCGGCGGACTTGATGAAGCCAACCGGGTCCCCTCGGCTGATTTCCGCGTAGGAGGCATGGGCTCGTAGGACAGCTTTTGTCACCGTCGAATCCTTCCAAACGCCAGAGGCGACCAGGTTCGTGTAATTATCCGTGTATTCCACCACGGTGGGCTGCTTCCCATCGGCCCAGCCGATGTCCGAACCATCGCTCCAGTCAGGTAAACCATCGCGGCGCATTCCCATGCCGCTATCGACCGCCCAGCGGTAGGTCGAATCAAAGCCGTGGTGCCCAAACGGGATAATGAGTTGGGTTCCCGCAAAGGCGTGGAAATAGGGAAGGAAATAATCCTGCATCAATGCCTTTGGTGTGGGCTCCACAATGGTCTTGCCAGTTTCATCCTTGTTGATGCTTCCCAAATGCCCTTCTCCCCAGTTGCCGTAACTGCGGATATCGACCCACGCAAGATCGGGAGAGCCCTTGTACCGGTTCGCCAGCGCTTGAATGAACGCGTTTTGTTTCGCGAAAAAGACGGGATTGTTGGTCCAGTAGGGGATGACATTGAACAAAGTGGGGCGGCGGATGTCCTGGACCCGGTAATAGGTCGCCCCGGAGTCAAACACCCATTTGGGCACGGCATATCCGTCATCCGGCCCCCAATCCATGCTCACGTTCATGACGCCGAACGCGTAGCGCATTCCTGCGGCTTTGCAACGGGCCATTTGCTGGTCGATCGTCGGCCAGTTGTAGGTCGTTGCGGTCGGCTGAAGATCGGCCCAACTGAATCGCGAATAGCAAACGCTGCCCCGGGCAACCTGTTCGGGGGTCATGGTGTTGAACCAAGTGGTGTAAAATACCCAGCCTTTGCCGGGGTTCCGGAAAATGGGGGTGGTATCCTCGGCCACATAGAGCGTGTCCTGGACCCGAGTTTGGGCAAAGCAGCTCGAGGCGACCAGGATCATCGCGAAGTGGATCCGAACCTTCATAAACACACGCCTCATTGATCGGTGGAGGGGTGACCTTGAACGGGGTCAGGCAATAGGATATACGACCAGAGAAGGGAAATGGCTAGTTGCTTCCACAAGGGACCCGTTTCTTGCGGAAAACCCTTGCAAACCAGCGAAGAGTCGCGCTCCCCGAGAGCCTTTCCGACCAGGAGGTCGCAGCCTTCCCACCTCGACCGAACGCTTCCACCAACCTCGTTATTGCAGAAACAACCGGACAATCACGCGAGGCTCCCTGCAGTTGGAAGCGAGGAAAAAATTGGCGATCAATGGACCTTCCACCCTCTTTGCCGAACACCAACGAGAGGGATTAAATTGGCGAGCCAATGAAATCCGATGAACCCATCACCTACCGCCGAACGGAAGTTCGAGATATCCCGTCGCTCTATGCGGTGAGATCGTCAACCCGTCAAAATTCCATTTCGATGGAGCACCTGATCGCTTGGGGCATTACGCCCGAAAGTATCGCGCAGGGATTGAATTCCAACGCGTTTTTCGGAATGGTCGGTGAAACGAATGGATCCATTGTTGGTTTTTGTACGGGAGACACAAAGACCGGTGAAATCATGGTTTTGGCCGTCTTGCCGGAATTTGAAGGAAAAGGAATTGGAATCACTTTGCTAAATGGCGTCGTTTCGGCATTCAAGGAAATGATCTTAGATCCCATTTGGCTGGGTTGCTCCCCAGATCCCGCCAGTAGATCTTATGGATTTTATCGCGCCAATGGCTGGAGTGAAAGTGGAAAGAAATTAGAAAATGGCGATGATATTCTTGTGCTTAGGGAATGAAGGATTTGCTTTTTGAGTCCATTGCGGATCCTTAGAACCAAGCGGTAGGGAGGTGGCCTACGATTCCACCGCCACCGAAAGAATGTCCCCGGCCCCAGACCAGACCGCGATGTGGGACGTGCCGATCCCGGTGACATCCATCACTTTATCCCAAGCGTTGTAGGTGAGTCGTTTGACCCCATCCTTGGGAAGAGGGATCGTCGTTTGCCACATCCAACGGGCCGACGCGCTTGCCCTGCCCTCCGGGACCGTGGAAGACTTCGGCAGAACCGGAATCGTTCCTAGAAAAACTGGTTTTCCTCCATCGGCCGGTCCCTGAGCAATGCGGTGAGCTTGTCGAACCGTGCCGGCCTTTGGCCGGCGTATCGAAGGGCGGCCGATGGACCTGGGGCGGTAGACACTCCATTCTGTCTCGGAGTCACTCCAGAGTGGTGCGGAGACACTCCATGATGTCTCGGAGTCACTCCAGAGTGGTGCGGAGACACTCCATGATGTCTCGGAGTCACTCCAGAGTGGTGCGGAGATACTCCACAGTGTCTCGGAGACACTCCAGAGTGGTGCGGAGACACTCCACAGTGTCTCGGAGACACTCCAGAGTGATGCGGAGATA
>CAIKAA010000367.1 GCA_903825275.1 uncultured Fibrobacterota bacterium
GGAATGAGCTTCGTCCACCAGAAGCAATGCCCCTTCTTCCTTGCACACTTGATGAAGATCGGCTAGCGGCGCGAGATCTCCATCCATGGAAAACAAGGATTCAGTCACGACCAAACGGATGCGGCCTCCCGAAAGTTGGAGCTGTACCCGAAGGTCTTCGGGACGATTGTGGGCGAATTTGCGTCGCTTGGCTTTGCTGTGCACAATCCCATCAATCAAAGAAGCATGGGCAAACTCATCCTGAAGCACGACATCCTGCCGGTCGACCAAGGCCCCAATCACGGCTCGATTCGCCTCGGAAGCCGACGCAAAAAGCAGGGCATCCGAAAATCCCGTTGAGTTGGCAAACTCCTGCTCGAAAGCGCGAAACCATTCGAGATTTCCGGAAAGCAAACGCGACCCCGAAGCTCCGACGGGAAGCCCGTTTTGGACAGCTTCGAGGACCGCCTGCAGGATTCTTGGATCGTGCCGGAATCCCAAATAATCGTTGTGACCGAACCGAGATTCCGGGAATTGACCCAGGGTACGAAACATCGAGCTGGCCTTAAGGTCATTTTTGGTGTTTGACCAATCCCTGGCCCAATGTTCCCAGCTCGAAGTCACGATGTTCAAAAGGTAGGCCTTTTTGGGGACGAGGCGGGCTTTGCTCCTCCCCCCAACCGGGAGGAGGGATTGGCCGCGTCCTTCGCAATCGGTCCATTTACATGTGGACGGCCTTGCCAAACGCAACCGCCGACGCCTCGGCAATCACTTCCGATAGGGTGGGATGAGCATGCATGGTGCCAAGGACATCTTCCACGGTGGCTTCCAAATTCATGGCCAGGTTCAACTCCGCAATCAGCTCGGTGGCTTCCGATCCCACGATATGAGCCCCCAGGAGCTCGTGGTTGGCTTCCCCGTAAAGCAGCTTCACGAAGCCATCGGTGTCTCCAGTTCAAACGGCCTTCCCGTTGGCGATGAAGGGAAACTTCCCCACCTTGTACGCAACGCCCTGCTCTTTGAGCTTGCGCTCGGTGGCCCCTACACTGGCGACTTGTGGCTGACAGTAGGTGCAACCAGGCACGATATGCCCCTTCTGCGGGGGCAAGCCGCCATAGATGCCATCCATGCATTGGCCCGCTTCCCAAGAGGCCTCGTGAGCCAGCCAGGGGGGGCCAATCACGTCGCCAATGGCATAGATTCCTGGCAACGAAGTGGAGTAGTCGACATTGGTGCGAAGAAATCCGCGATCCAGATCGAGCTTGAGGTCGGGCCCGAGCAAGCCATCCATCCGCGCTTCCACTCCAACCGCCACCAAAACTTTCTCGAATTCGGCTCCGCCCTTGGGGGCTTTTCCCTCGAAGGTGGCGATCGCGCCAGTTTCTGTCAGCTCTAAACCCGTAACTTTGGTGGAAGTCAAGACTTCAATCCCGTAGCTGGTATACTTGCGTTCCAACAAGGTCGAAGCATCCTCATCTTCGATCGGCAAGATTTTTGGAGCAAATTCCACCAAGGTCACCTTGGCTCCGAACGCGTTGTAGAAATAGGCGAATTCCACCCCGATCGCCCCCGCTCCGATGATCAGAATCGACTTGGGGCATTCCGACAATTCCAAGGCCTCACGGCTGGTGATGACCGTTTTGCGATCAAGGACCAGCCCCGGCAAGGTGCGCGGGCGAGCACCCGTGGCGATGACGATGTTCTCGCACTCCAAGCGGTCAGCTTCTTTGCCGTCCTTGTAATTCACTTCCACCAAGCCGGGACGAAGAATGGTTCCCAGTCCTTTGAAGGCGGTGATCTTGTTCTTCTTGAACAGATGGTCGATGCCCATCGCCATTTTGTCGGCGGCCTTGCGCGATTTGGCGATCACCTTCGCAAAGTCGAAACTCACGCCCTCGATCTTGAAGCCGAAATCCTCCGGGTGCTTGAGATGATTGGCGAATTCGGCCTGTTTCAACAAGGCCTTGGTGGGGATGCAACCCCAATTCAAACAAGTCCCCCCGGCCCGTTCCACTTCCACCATGGCGACGGTTTTCCCGTACTGAGCCGCTTTGATCGCAGCCACGTATCCCGCAGGTCCACCACCGATCACGACCACATCGAACTTCTGCGACATGAGATTCCTTCCTTGTCTTGCGACGCATCCACCTATACGACAATCACCTAAGTGATGCAATCTACATCTCAGCCAGATCGAGAACTGGTCGCATCCTTTGCAGGAAACACGGGGCATCGGTCAAGTTATCCAAGCTCGCCAGGAGGTTTTGCCAAATCAACGGCGCACAACAAAAAAGAGACCCACCTTTCGGTTGGTCTCTTTCCCATTCCTTTTTCCGCTTGAAATCAGCTCAAGGCAGCGATGTAGGCTTCGTACTTCTCGCGCAACACCTCGCGATTGCGGGCCTTTTTGATCCGCCGCAAGGCTTGGTCGCGCAATTGGCGAACCCGCTCGTGGCTGATCTGGAGGCTTTCGCCCACTTCACGCAAGGTCTGCGGCGTTTCGTGATCGATGCCAAACAGCCCTTTGAGCACGTCTTTTTCTCGCTTGGGCAATTCGTTCAAAAGCTCATGCGCCATCAATTCGACCGAGTTGATCTCGGCATCGTGCTCGGGATTGGCTGCCCGTGGATCGGCCAAAACTTCCTGATAGGTTGTTTTGGTGTCGGCTTTGAGGGGGGCATCGAACGAAATTCCCGCCTCGCCCAATTGAATCAGTTCACGGATTTCATCCGTCAGCTCTTCACCCTTGCTTTTGTTTTTCAGGGCCTTGCGAACGCGCAAATGTTGGTTCGCCGGAAGGCGAATCAGACTACCCTGCTCATTGATGGCCCGGGTGATGTAGGCCTTGATCCACCAAACGGCATAGGAAATGAACTTCAGACCACGACTGTGGTCGAAGCTTTCGATGGCACGGATCAACCCCATGGCACCTTCCGACACAAGGTCGGGAAGCGGAATGGGGCATCCACGGTACTGTAGGGCCACTTTCAACACAAACCGCATGTTCGCCCGGATCAACATTTCTCTGGCGCGGCGCGCATCACGATCGTTGTAGCTCGGATCTTTGGGATCCAGCTTCTTGAACAGAAGCTGCTCAGCCTTTCGGTCGATGGGCTGGGTCTTGCGAATGTCATCGAGATACCTGCGAAGGGTATCGTCGCTGCTGTCCACTCGGCGTTCTCCGTTCTATCAATTTATGAGCCAATATCGTTTTTCTGGAAAATTCCAATTCCATCAAACGACCTTTGGGGGGGAATTTCGCTTCGAACCCCACCAAAGTCAATAGGACAGTGGATCTTTTTTGCCGCTTTGTGAAAAAACCTTCCGGGTAAGGAATTGCCTACTTCCTCACAGCGGGGGCTTTTTAGCCAAGTCCATGTCATCGAGTCACTTACGGCACCGAGATTGCTGTCTCAAGAGTGGTCGTAATTAAACCGATATGTCATGATGGATAGAGGGAGCCAGAAGCTATGAGCTCAACATCGTCGTTGTTCAACGTTGGAGGATTGGTCTCAGGCCTGGACACCAATACCATGGTGGACCAGCTGACTGCGATTGAGCAGCAAAAGGTCACGGCCATCCAGACCAAACAGAGCGACAAACAAGTTCAAATCACTTCCTTGGGCACGTTGCAAGGGATGCTTTCCACTCTGTCCAGCAAAGCCAGCAGCCTGTCCACCCTCGACTCCTTTAGCCTGTTCAAATCCAGTTCCTCCGACGACACCTATGCCACCATCGGTGGGTCAGGTGAAGGGATCCAGGGAAACATCGGGGTCAACATCCGGCAACTGGCGACCAGCTTGAAGGTCGCAAGCAAACCCATGGCCGACCAAATCACCAATCTGGGCGCATCGGGGACTTTGACCATCTCCAAAAGCGCCGCCGCGATCAAGGTCGACCCGACCAATGCAACGATCAACGTGTCCATTAGCAAAGGCGACACCCTGAAGGATGTCGCGTCCAAGATCAATGCGGCATCTGGTACCGGCGTGACCGCAGCCATTGTCAATTTCGGCACCGGAGACACCCGGTTGATGTTGAATGGAGTCGATGAAGGAAGTCAATCCTTCAAAATGACTGAAGCCAGCGGAGGCAATGTTTTGTCCACCTTGGGCCTGACCAGCTCCAGTTCGACCACCGCTTCCGATTTTTCCTTCAAGCTCCAAGCCGGTGGGCCTGCCACCAGTGCCTCTACCCTGGGGAGCCTTTACACGGGAATCGGCGCCAACAACGTTTCCGCCAATGATTCGTTGTCCCTGGATTGGAGCAATGGCTCCAATTCCGGATCAACCACTCTTGCCGCGGGTAATTTTACTGACAGCACGACAGGCAAACCGAAAACGGACATGTCGCAAGTCACTGTTGGGGATGTGGCCTCGTACATGTCCACCGAGATGGGGGTGCCAGTTTCCGTGGACGCCTCGGGGCGATTGGTGGCGACCGACCCCAAAGGAGGGAATCTGGACTTTTCCTTGGCCATGGGATCTGGGTCCACCGGAACGATTCCTCTGGGGGGATCGACGGCTCAAACCAGTTGGGCCAACGTTCTCCACGAAGGCCAAAACGCCTTCTACACGATGAACGGCCTTTCCGTGATGTCCCAGACAAATTCTGACTCGACTACTTTGACGGGCGCAACCATCAATCTCCACAAGGTGAGCTTGGACACGACGTCTCAGGTCCAGTTGACTCTGGATCGCGACAAGTCCACCATTCAAAGCAACATCCAGTCCTTCCTCGACGCCTACAACGTGGCGATCAAATACATCAAGGACAACACCACCAGCATTGTGACGAGCACGAAAGACGCCAACGGCGCCACGGTGAACAAAGTGACTCCGGGCACCTTGACGTATGACACGAATGTGGGGGGGCTTCAATCCAAGCTTCGCTCCATGATCACGTCTCCGGTCCAAGGACTCTCCTCAAAAACCAATTACGACTCGTTGGCCTCGGTGGGAATCACCACCGAAAAGGACACGGGAAACCTCACCATCGACTCGACCAAATTCCAAACTGCTCTGGCGGCGGATTTTGATGGAGTGCGTCGGTTGTTTGCCAATAGCGGCTGGACCGACAATGGTTCCTCGACCGTCGGCGGCTGGACCAACTCCACCAAATCCGGAACTTACACCTTGAATCCTGCGACCGATGTGGTCGATGGAAAATCCGCCAACCGAGTCGGCGACATTCTCTTTTCTCAATCCGGCAATTCCAAAGGTCTTGGTGTCACGGCACCCTCGTCGATTACCGGCGATGTAAAAGCCACTTTTGCGCGCGGTGTGGCTGGCCAGCTGCAGCAATACGTCGCCAATCTCACGGCCTTCGACGGAAGCTTCAAGGCGGACACCACCTCGATCCAAAAACAAGTCGATAGCTATTCGAACGACATCACCGCCGCGCAAAGTCGAGTCGACTCCTATCGGAAGAATTTGGTCGCACAGTTTTCTGGAATGGAAAGTGCGATGCTGAAGATCAAGAATCAGAGCAGCGCCTTCAGTGCGCAGATCCACGGATAAGGAACCAGCCATGTCGTACACAGCCCACATGAGTTACCAAAACGCTGCGATCAATACCGCGGATCGGGGCAAGCTCGTGGTCATGGTCTACGACCATTGCATCCAATGGTGCGATCGCGCCCTCGATGCCAAAACGGACCTGGAAAAGCGAAGCCACGCGATCGCCAAGATCCAGGCTGGGCTGACCGAACTTACTTGCGCCTTGGATTTGGAACGCGGCGGCGACATCGCTCGCAACCTTTGGCGGCTTTACGAATTCATGACCTGGACCTTGACCCAGTGCATCATGACCCGATCCGACAAGGGGATCCCCCACATCCGCCACATGCTTTCCGAGCTACGGTCCGCGTGGCAGATCGCCGCCGATGAGGTCCGTCGCAACCAACCGGGGTTGGTGAATGGCCAAACCAAGTCACTGGCCTTGGTGGGATGATGACGATCGTCGCCGAGCTCGAAGAGAGCATCGCCCAAATGCTGGAGATCTACAAGCCCTTCGCGAATCCAGGGAAGGATTGGCTCAGGGACGGCAAGGCCCTGCAGGATTTGGTCCAAAAACGAGACCAGGCCCGGGCGCAAGGAAAATCCGTTTCCGACAAATTCCGTCAACTCTGGACAATGTGGGAATCCAGCCAGCCGGATCCGAAGGAACGAGCCCGGGTCTTCGAGGCGCGCAACCGGATCGTGGAGCTTGGACTCGAAGTTTCGCGACAGGACACGAACATCCAAACCCAGCTCATGCGAAAAGTCGACGAACTCAAGACCAAAGCCGTGGAAAGCGATCACAAGTCCAAAGCGGTGAAGGCCTATTCCACGAGCCGATCGAGGTAGTTCGAACCCCTCGGGAAGGAGCTGTAACGCTGAAGCAAAGCTCCCCGCTTCCGCAGAGAGCCTGGGGTTCAAATCAAGGGACGTAGACTCCTTTCAAGGCCACGTCGGGAAAAAGGGTGCGATCCACACTGGGACGCCCCGCGATGGATTCATCCGGCATCAACGAACCTGTGATGTCCATGAGTTGGCTCATCCGCTCCAGGGAAACTCCCGGTGACGCATCCAATGCCAATCGTTTTTCGCTGGGATGTTGGGCTTTCACGCGAACCAAAACTTTGTGGAGAGAGTCCAAGGTCGCGTCAGAATAGCGGTCTTTTCCCGGAGTCGCGATTTGAGCGACAGGCCTGGTGCCGAGACTTGCGGGGTTCACCCAAACCTTGATCGTGTCGGTGCTGACCTGGGTGACCAGATCAAAGGGCGGCGGCATGGACACCTTCACCGGGCTTTTCACCGGCGAAGGAAGCGCGGCCTTGACGACCACCACGGCGGTGAAGCTGATGGACAGCATCAGAAAAGGAATGAGGGTCACCATCACGTCCAGGAAGGGCGTGAGGTTCAGATCGTCCGGGAGAGGTTTGTGGAAATCATGGCGTCTCTTAAACATGGCGAAGCTCCTGAGGGTGAAGTTATGAGTCCAGTGTGGATTGATTGGTGGACAGAGCGTTGATTCAGCACTGTGTGGAGAGATTGCAAGGCTATTGCCGATCCAGGACGAAGGCGTAGGTCACCGTGACATTGCCTCGCTCGATATTGTCGAACTTCATGCGCCGGGCCTTGTCCTTGATGTCGTCGTCCAAAGCCACCACGCCCGTCGAGCTGGAAACGATCTCGATGGAGGTGATGTCTCCCGAGGGCGAGATCGTGAACTTGAGGGAGATCTTTCCACCGATATTGGGATTCTCCTTCAACGCCTTTTCGTAGCTGTAGCGGAAACCCCCGATGTGTTGGCGAATCACGCGCAAGATCGATTCCGCAGAGCGCGAACCGGCCTCTCCACCGAGCTCGACATCGGTCGGTTTGGGAGCGGAGATGATTGGCCGCAACGCGACACCCGTTCCTGTGCCGTTGGTTCCTGGATGCATTCGTCCCGCAATGGACCCGCGCCCGGTTCCAAATCCGTTTCGGCCTCCACTTCCAAGACCGACCCCTCCCAACCCAGCTAGGCGGTTGTCGCCATCTCCCGCACGGCCAGATTGATTCGAACCGTGCAAGCCTCCGGGCCCGGCAATGATGACATCGATCATGTTCATTTCATTTGGATCGATAGCGTTTCCAATCAAATCCCCCATGTCATTGCTAGCGCGCGCAATCACGGAACCCGCCATGACCCCCGCAGGTGACGTCGGAGGTTGGGCCACCGTGCGAGATTCAGAAGAGCCACCCTGGTTTGGATCGGCGATGGGTTGATCGGCACCCACATCGGGCATCAGCTCGGGTTCGGGCTCTTCCGGCGGTGGAGGAACCTCCTTTGTTTGGTCGAGGGGAATGGTGAATTCGGCTGGGTCGAACGCCACTTCCACAGGTTTTTTCGGCCCCGTTCCGCAGAGGTAAATGGCTCCCATCAAGAAGAAAACCATCATCGCCAATGCCGCAAAGACGGCAGCCCGGGCATTGCGTCCTTTCTCGCCAGGCTCTCTCCAGCCAAGCAGGCGAGCCTTTGCGATGCGCGCGCGGGCCACTTCCCAAAGGCCATTTTTTGTCATCGTGTCTTCTCTCACGACCAATTGACCAAAGGGTAGGGCGATGGTCGCATCCGAGCGGAAAGCGCCCACCAAGGCTTGTGCAGGTGCGGGAAGCACCAACTTGGAGCGCGGGTCGGAACCCACGGTGAGGGTGTTGGCCCAAATGGACCATTGGCGGGTTTGGCGTCCCGCGTCGATCAGGTGGATGGTGAAGTGTTTCATGGTCTGTCTCCGAAATTTTTGGTTGGAGCCGGTCGCGGACGCGAGCTCGGCAAGTCAGTTTTTGTCAAGAACGAAGGAGTAGGTCACGGTGACGTTGCCCAATTCGATCTGGTCGAACTTCATGCGCTTGGCCTTGTCACACAGTTCCTTGTCGAGGGCGGCGTTGCCGGTGTTGCTGGACACGATTTCGATCGCCACGATGTCGCCCGAACGGGCGATGGTGAACTTCAACGTGATTTTGCCGCCCAATTCGGGATGGGTTTTGAGGAACTTCTGGTAGCTGTAGCGCAGGCCACCGATATGCGTCCGAATGACTCGCAAAATCGATTCCGGGCTGCGTGCTCCCACCTCTCCACCAAGCTCCACATCGGTCGGCTTGGGTGGAGCGATCGTCCCTTTCAGCTTCTTGGCGACTTCACCACCGACACCGTTGGTCATCCGGCCACCTAGGCCCACCCCCTGTCCATCTGCCGAGGACATTCGGTTTCCGTCGCCTGCAGATCCGAGGCCAACGCGCGGACCTTTTTGCAGGGTGCCTCCGCCACCTGCCAGGATGACATCGATCATATTGCTTTGGTTCGGATCATCCGGTTCGGAAAGCAATTCCTCGGCTCCCGCTCTCGCGATGATACTCGAGGACATGACGCAAGCTGGAGAGCTTGGTGACATGACCATTGTCCCGGCCTCGGTGGAACCTCCCATTCCCGCCGCCATCCTGTCATCGCCTCCCCCCAAGGCATTCTCGGTCACCCCTTCGGGAAGGGGCAGTGGCACGCGGACCGTTTTCGCTTTGCTGCCTTTGTTCACCACCGAATCCATCACGGCCACAAAGGACGTGTACTGGCTGGCCAGGCGGTATTCCAAAGCAAGGCGGGTCATGGCTTCCACAGAATCAGAAACCGGCGCCCCCTCATTGGATCGTTCCATTTCGGCAATCCGCGCCCGGGCCCAAAGGGTGCCAATGGCGCGATTGTTTCGGGCCTCGATCACCGATACCGGAACCTCCAAACGCAATCGTTTCCCACCACACACGCCTTTCACCGTCACGGTTCCCGAGGCGTTGGACAACAACCTTCCGGTCACCACCAAAGGTTCGCCGTCGAACAAGTCGGGAAGACGCGCGGGAACTTGGTCGGCGATGTCGATCCCGTTCCAGGAAAGTTCGATTCCCGTCATCACGGGACGACGGATTTTGTCCAAGAACTTTTGGGCCGCCTCGGCGGGATCTTGGTCCAACGTGGCGACTTGGGACTGTCCCTTGCCCATCACGGCGACTTCTTCCAAGAACCAGCGATTCACCGACGACCCGATCCCAAGTGTGAACACCCGGGTCGATTCGCCCATTTCCTGGCCCACCGCCTGGATGATCTGGGATTCGTTGCCGATCAACCCATCGGTCATCAGGCACACGACTCGCAAGACACCCTCAACGGGCTTGTAGGAGAACGCACGACGGATTCCGTCCAACATCTCGGTTCCCCCGTTGGCATCCATCCTCTCGATGAAGGCGATTCCCTTGGCCACATTGGCTGGAGTTGCGATCACCGGTGCCGGCGCAAAGGGCACTGGAACATTCGAAAATCCCACGATTTGGAACCGATCGCGTGCATCCATTTCCCGCAAAGCTTTGCGCATGGCCTTCTTCAAGTGGGCGATGGGTTCGCCGCTCATGGAGCCAGATTGGTCCACCAAGAAAACAACTTCCTTCGGCGCGCTTTGTTCACGATCGCCCAGCGTGGGCGGCTGGATTTGGAGCAAGAAATGACCCTTCTGGTTTTTCCCTTCGGTCACGACCGAGGCCAAGGGCCGACTGCCGCGAGTCTTCCAATGCAGCACGAAATCCTTGTTCGGCGAGGTCGATCCGTCACGCAATCCAAACGAGACCGCCGAATTCCAGGGACCTTTGTTTCCTAGGCTTAGGTCATGGCTTGGCGAAGAGATTTCGGTCACCTCAACGCCGGCATCCAGTTCCACGTTCAAACTCAAGCTCTGGGGAGGAACCATACCTTGGGGCAAACGCGGCGCCCCGATCTTTCCCAAATCGGGAACCTGGCCCGCCGGGCAGAACCGCGGCCCGACGGCGGTGGGAAAGACAAATTCCGTCTCGTCCCCCACGAAGGCCACCGGCATGTCCAGCACGGTGCGCACGGTCAGCTCGGTGCCGGGCATCAGGTTGGCCACCGATTGTTGGAACAAATTCGGTCGTTCCTGCTCCAGCAACGCGGCCACCTTTCCCTGGCGCGCGGCGTTTTCGTACGTCGCTCGCGCTTGGGCTTTGCGCTGGATCACGGCGCGGATCACGCGCGATCCCATCCGGATGGAAAGGTCGTGGATGGCCGCTTGGTGCGGCAGCGGGAAGAGGTAGACCGCGTTGATCGGCTTTTGGTTGTGGTTGCCAAACACCTGGTCAACCACGACATGGGCGACCGTGCCGGTGATGTGGGTGGTGACACGCAAGGATTTCAAAGGGAACGGATCGGATCCAGGACGAAAATCATTCGATGATTGCTCGGGAACGGGGGGAAGCGGATCCGATTCCGAAGCCGGAAACTCATCGGGATCGTCCACCCAAGCGGGAGGATTGGTTTGGGCATCTGACTTTGGGGTGATGAGGGCCTGGGCTTGGGCTTTGTGGCAATACCAGAGAAAACCCAGCGGCAAGGCCGCGGCAAGCAAAGCAATTTTTGGCAAACGCATGGCGTTCTCCTCGGACGAAAGGGTCGGGAGTCAAGTTCTTGTAATTGCCCGCTTCCGACCTATTGTCGGTAGCGGACAGGAGGCGTCCTTCGCTTGGGTCGTGGTGACTCAAGATCAGGAGGTAGACAGATCTGGAGGGGTGTTCAAGAACACCCGACGAAGGGTACCGCGCCTAACTCGTCTTGCCTCCACCAGGCTCAATATCCCGTGGCGAGGCAATCGAAAAAGGCGACCCAGAAAGTGTCCAGCGACAAGGCTGGACACAATCCGTCTATGTTCCAGACGTGCTTAGTGCGGGGGAACGGGAGCGTCGGGCCATGGCGCTCGGTAGCGCGCGGGGGTCGACGACAGCCAATCAGCGGGAATCCCCGCTAAATCTGACGGTTCTGTGGCATACGCCATCATCGCTCCGTCCCAGGAATGTCCGGGAGAAGACGTCGGAATGGACGGCGTTTGGGGTACCAGCACAATCGACGAAGCAACGGACTGCGGTGCGGCAGCCGTTGCGAAAAGAAGGGACGTTGGTTTGGCTGGTGTCGCTGCCACCAGAGCCAATCTTTCGGGGATAGGCGCGACAAAAATCGCGGCGGGAGCGGGCACAGGCGCACCCGTGCGCGGCATCCCGACCAAAGCCGGATGGGTGCGTTCGTATTCGCGCATTACTTCGGGCCGACCATCCAGGAACAGGCTGCCCGCCAAATTGGTGAGGCCCAAAAGCGTGAAGGTGGCGATGGCGATCCGGATGGGAACCGGAGCCTCGCGCGGGGCTTCGCTAGCGGCCGAAACGGCTTCTTCCACCCGGGTGCAGGCCACCGTCCAAAGCTCGTTGCGCTGGTGGGTTTCGTCTTCCACCACCAAGGTGAACGGACCCACTTCGTGGGTTTCGACTTGGGCCAACTCCGAGAATTGGAGCGCGAAGGATTCTACCGGAGGAGGCAAGCGAACCTTGTTCGAGCCATGGGAGCCAATCGTCAGGACTTCCGCCCTGACATGCCACTCTCGGGCGCAACGCCCTTCCCGTAGCAGGCTCACCTTCCAGTACTTCATACTGTATACGTTACGGCAAAATTCACCCGGAAAGCAAGCGCTTCTAAAATTATTCCTCGAAAGATTGGAGTGGGTTTTGTTTACCGCGAATAAACCAACGACACGGAACCCTTCCAGGGATTCCAGGAATAATCTCCCAGTCCATAGACACGGCCAACGCCGAGGGAAGCACCCCATCCAGAGGGCTCGATCACCAAGACGCCACCGGAAATTTGAGCCAAACCTCCCTGAACAGAATAGCTTCCTTCCAACCCCATCGGATTGACCAGGTCTGACTCGAAGGTCGGTCGTTGTTCGACTTCAAGACTCACCCAGGGGCGAAACTGTCCATTGGCTCGAATGAGGCTTATTCCTGTGACAATTTCTGTCTGCCAATCCTTTGTCTTTTTTGGCATTTGTGCTTCACCGCCTTGATTAGTCCCCTCCAACTTGTCATGGGTCCAAAGCGAATCGCGGGATTCCACCTGGTAATGGTCCCAATAAAGCCCGAGGTGAGGACGCACGGTCACATATTCCTTGCCAAAGTTGTAGCCGACATCGATTCCCCCCAATCCTTGGGCCGAGCCACCACCTCCCTCAAGGCGAACATCCCAAGCCGAATTCCAAAGGCGCAGTCCCACCGATCCCCCCAAGGAGTTGCAGCCAACTTGCAAAGTGAAGGTGTCGAAACTCCGTCCGTCCCGACAATCGGAATGGGCGAAAGACGCCTCTGCCATCAAAAAGGCGCTGTCCGAAAGGGGCAAGGGTGCCGACGGCAAAGGCGGAGCGATAGCCATGTTCAATTTCAAAGGGAACTTGTGGGAGGTGTACTCACTTCCAAAAAGATTTCCCGCACACCCCCAAAAAAGGGTCGAGAACCCGAAGGCCAAAAGGGATAGAAAACGCATGGATTAAAGATAAACTCCCCTACCAACCCAATTCGACGGGTCTACCTTTGCCGGTCATGCTTTTAAAGATCGAAGGTCCGCAGCGCGTCGAAGGTGAAGTCATCATTTCCGGCGCCAAAAATGCCGCTTCGAAGATGATGGTCGCCTCGCTCTTGACCGACGAGCCCGTGATCCTGCACAATTTCCCCCGGATCGACGAGATCGACATCGTGCGCGAATTGGTGGAACGGATGGGAGCGAACGTCGAAATTCGCGACCACACCCTGATTTTGGAGACGCCAGAAATTGTCACCGACGAGGTGGTCGGACTTTCTCGGGCCAACCGCATCTCGGTGCTTGCCCTCCCGGCTCTGCTCCACCGCAAAGGCAAGGCGATCCTCCCCATCGTCGGCGGCGACCGCATCGGGCCACGGCCAGTCAACTACCACTTGGACGCCTTGCGGGCTATGGGAGCCGAGATCGATGAATCGGGGGATAAATTCATCGCCATGGCACCGAATGGTCTTTCGGGAACCCGTGTCGTGCTTCCCTTTCCGTCGGTTGGCGCCACGGAAAACATCCTTCTTGCAGGGGTTTTGGCCAAAGGCCGCACGGTCATCGAAAACGCCGCCTTGGAACCAGAAATCCTGGATCTGATCATGATGCTCCAAAACATGGGCGCGATCATCGAACTCGGCACGGGCCGAACCATTTCCATCGATGGCGTCACGCGTTTGCGCGGTGCCTCCCACGAAATCCTACCCGATCGCATGGAAGCCGCGAGCTATGCCTGCATGGCCTTGGCAACCGGGGGGCGCATCTTCTGTCGCAACGCCCGTCAAGCCGACATGATCACCTTTCTGAACGCCGTGCGCCGGATTGGCGCGGACTACGAAGTGATGGGCAATGGCATTGTGTTCTTCCGCAAAGGGCCCATGCGCGGCATCGACCTGGAAACCGACACCCATCCCGGTTTCATGACCGACTGGCAACAGCCCTTCACGTTGGTCCTCACCCAGTGCGAGGGGACCTCGGTGGTTCACGAGACGGTCTATGAAGACCGTTTCGGGTACACCCGCGAACTGAATCGACTGGGGGCGCGGATCACGGTTTTCGACAAATGCCTGGGCGAACTACCGTGCCGGTTTCGCACCAAGCGCCATCCCCATTCCGCCATCGTGCAGGGGCCAACCTCCTTGGCTGCCATCCCCGAATCCCTCGATATCTTTGACATCCGCGCCGGCATCACCCTGGTCATCGCCGCCCTTTGCGCCCGCGGGACCACTTTGCTGACTGGTTTGGAACATTTGGATCGGGGGTACGAAAACCTTTTGGGGAAACTCGACAACCTGGGAATCCGCGCCGAGCGAGTGGGATAATGGAGCTTCTCTTGTGATTCAAATCACGGCGGGCCC
>CAIKAA010000368.1 GCA_903825275.1 uncultured Fibrobacterota bacterium
AATCTTCATGTCAGACAGAAAATGACAATCCTCTCGCATCTGCATAATCATGGGTTGCACCACATTCAAGGGGTATTACCCCATAACTTTTCAGGAACCGGATGTCTTCGAAGTGTCGATTGTGTTGCAAAAAGAAAAAGCTCGACTTTTTCGCGAAAAAATGTCCCAACCTGGGTCAAAAAATGACGGATCTCTATTAAATTTTCTCCCCATACCTTCCAACCGTTTGCTCTAGGATTCCCTCTCCCGCCAAAGCGAGCGTATCCGGAAAACCCTAAAGGCACCCCATGAAACTTCGCCCCATCGCAATGCTCCTGGCTCTTTTGGTCCCCTCGGTGTTCGGGGAGGTGGCGTCCGTTTCGGTTTCGGGCTTCGTGGGGAATATCCTCGGGCAGCGTCTTCCGGGAGCCAGTGTCCGCTTGGTCCGTGCCGGGCTTTCCACCACGTCCGACGACATGGGGCAATGGTCGGTGGCAGGTCAGGTGGACGTGGGTGTGTTGCCGCGCTCGTCCAAGCCCAAGACGTTGGACCGCCACCTCGTGGTGCAGGGCGGTCGTCTGGTGTTGCAGTACGACGGAATGACCGCTTTGGGACGGAAATGGACAAGCGCAGAGGGGGCGAATTTCGCGCCTTCTGGGCCCCTGGCCCGTGCCATGGCCGATTCGTTTGCGGTGGACACCATCTACTACAGTTGGAAGGGCTCGTTGGTCGACAAGAAGCCCCTGATGGCCTGGCAACGCACGGGTTTGAAGGAATACATCGACACGACCTCGGTGGTGGCCACTGTGACTCCGGGGCCCTCTGGCGTGGTTCCCACCAACCCCATTGTTTTGGCCGATTACGCCAAATATACGGCGGGCATGGTCAAGATCCCTGCCCGCAACCGAAGCTTCCTGATGGGGCTCAAAGACAGCACCGATATGTTTGATTTCACCTCTTACCCCCAGCACAAGGTGAGCTTTTCCTACGACTGGTACATGGACACGACCCGGGTCACGGCCCGGGAATTCGGCAGGGTCATGACTTGGGCTGTGGCCCAGGGATACGCTGAGGTCCAGACGGACAACACGGGGGCGCGAGGGATCTACACCCTCAAGGATAGCATTCGTTTGGTTGCCACCTTGATTCCCCTATTTGGCTCTTCCAGCACCCGGTATTTGGGTTGGAATGAGAAGGCCCGGCAGTTTGAAGCCCCCTGGGCCCAAGACTATCCCATGGTCGATGCCACTTGGTTTGGGGCGCTTTTGTACGCCAACATGAAGAGCCTGATGGCGGGACTCGAGCCGGTGTACGAAACCAAAACCTGGACCATCAATTACGCCAAGAACGGCTACCGCCGTCCCACCGAGTCGGAGTGGGAGTATTCAGCCCGGGGCGGGACCACCTCCACCTACTTCTGGGGGGAAAGCATGGATCACGTGAGCAAGTTCGCCATCACCAGTGGGCACTGGGGGGTTGGCGCCACCCTGGGCAACCCCTATGGCCTATACGATATGGTCGGGAATGGGGAAGATTGGTGCAATGACCTTGGGGGTCTACCCCTACGAACCGCCGTGGTGGACCCCATCGGCCCCTCTCCGAATGGAACGATTTATGACAATACTCGTGTCTCTCGTGGAGCCGATCTCAGATCGGGAGCCCGAATGTATAGCGACCCAAGTAGTTCCACTGGCCTGCGCCTGGTCCTCCCCCTTCACTAACCTTCGCTCTTTACCAATTCAGACCCTCTTTCCCCTCTCTCCCTAGGAAATCCTCATGTCTCGCAAAACCCGCAAATCCAATCCCCCCCCCCCGCACCCTGAAGCTCGAAGCCCTGGAACCGCGCATCTTGATGTCGGCCTCCAACAGCGATCTCATCAAGCAGTACAAGGACCTGTTGGACGCCAATTGGGATTGAGGCCCGGCGCTAGGCTTTAGGAGAGAATGGCGGTGGCGACAAAATATGTCGCGCGACAGGGCTGATCTTTTCAAACACGCTTTTTGATCCGATTTGCAGGATGGCCGTCCTTTGTGTCCACTCGTCTGGTACGGGATCAAAATCTTCATGTCAGACAGAAAATGACAATCCTCTCGCATCTGCATAATCATGGGTTGCACCACATTCAAGGGGTATTACCCCATAACTTTTCAGGAACCGGATGTCTTCGAAGTGTCGATTGTGTTGCAAAAAGAAAAAGC
>CAIKAA010000369.1 GCA_903825275.1 uncultured Fibrobacterota bacterium
CGTCGTTCGGTTCCATAGTAGGTCCCCTTGGCCGCGCCTTCCACTCGGATGCGCGAAATGCGTCCATCGCGGAAAGCGATGCGGATCATCTGTCCCTTGGCCTCGTTGCGGCCTTTCAGGACAGATTTATCCATGTGATTGTAGGTCGACTTCGCATTGCCGCGGATCAAGGCCGATCGCATTTTTCCGCCCTCGAACTCCAACCGCATCGTGTCGCCAGAAATTTCGTCTCGGCGCGTGGTGTCGGTGGAAGTCCAACTGATTCCTTTGGCCTTGCGGGTCACCAGCAAGCTCTTGAGACTTTCGCCATCGACTTCCGCGAGCAGGGTGTCTCCAAAGATCCGAGCCTGGTTCGAGACGCCCGTGGAATCGGGATCGCCATTCACATCGCCGCGCGCCTCCAGCAAAACCAGAACCTTTTCAATGCGCTCTTTTTTCAGGTCGACATCCAAAACCATCGATTTGCCCGACAGCCTGCGTTTCTCGATGACGGCCAACGGCGCTTGTTCCAAGGTGAGTTTGCGCGTCTTTTGGTTGAGCATCGCCGATCCGCAGGTCGCCACCAATTTGCCACGGCGCAACCGCACCGCACCCTGGGCTTCGGCGATGGAATCGGTTTCGCGCCAGACCAATAAATTGGAGCGAATTTCCGTGGTGTCCTTCACCGAGGTGGTCGTTGACATGCGCCGGAAAATGGGATTGATCGAGGCCTCGGCGCGGTGGCGAATCCGGTCGTAGCGAATTTCTCCGGCATCCAGGGTGACGTTGCCGGAGGAGTCGGCAAGGTGCGCCGTGCCATCGGCCCAGGCCGATCCGGAAGAACGTTCGTAGCGTCCGTTGGAGGACGTCAAGGTACCCGAGGGGTGTTCGAGCTTGAAATTCCCGTCGAAGCGCACCTGGTCGGCCACCCGATCCCAAACGGCACTGTTGGAACTCATTTTCACGTCGCCCCGATGAAACTTGACATTTCCTGTCAGCTCCACATAAGCCCCGCGCCCCTGGACCACGAACTTGTCGGCCCCATCGAGAACCAACGGCTCGCTGCTGGGTTTCTTGGTCGGTTTGGCGGGAATGGCCGAGGCTGCCACGGTCAGGACCAAAACCATCGCCAAGGTTTTGCTCCAATCGTCCTTCACTTGAGCTCCCCGAACGGGAACGCGCTCAAGTCGCGGATCTGGCCCTTCACATCCGACAAGATCTCCCAGCGATTCAGGTAGGCATCCGACCGGAAACCTCTCCCGGTCAGAATATCGCCAGTTTCGGTTTTCACCCGCACCCGGGCTGCAGTGTAGATGCGGTCCGATTCCTTGTCGAAAACGATCGAATCCGTCCGCAGTTCCATGCCGCCATTGTTCGATCCCACCACATGGCCCCAAGCCCGGAAGAAGCGCATGCCTCGATCCATGGTTCCCGAATCGGCTTTGACTCGCGCCACGATTTCTTCGTCGTGATCAAAGGCCATCAGGTCGACGGGACGCGTCCATACCCGTTCGGTGCGGGGATCTTGTCGCAAGGACAAGGTGTTCAGCTTCCAAGCCAGGGTTTCGGCCATCCAAAAATCGACCACGGCTCCTCCGCGAAACACGGCCTGCACCGCCTTGGGGACAGAATCGGTCTCGGGCTTGGGCGCAGCTTTGGTCTTTGCAGCTGGCGGAGCCGGTTTGGTGCAACCAACCAGGATCGTGGCTGTGCAAAGGATGAGGGCAAGGAGTCGCATTTGACGGTCCTCCAAAGGTACAACCTTGAGGCCCTTGCTGCAGGTTACCTTAGGACGACCATGGGTTTCGGTCGATTATCCTTTCTGATGCGGAGTCTTGCCGCAGTTGGTGGTAGCTTTTTTCTCGGGCTGCTGCTCTCGGGGACAATTTCCCCTGACCAGGCCCAGAAACGGCTTCCGCACGAGTTTCGAGGCCAGGGCTGCCTGCCCCTGAGCGGGGACCTCTCGGCTGCTGGAGACGCCTTCCGGCAGGGGTTTATGGGGGAATTGGCCGAAGCCCCCGATTCCCAGTTCACCTGGCGCTGGCAATGGACCGACAACGGGTCCGACCCCGATCTGTCCCAAAAGTGGTTCGACACCTTGACGAAATCCCCCCAAACCGACCTCTTGTTGGCGGGACTTGGGCCTGCCATGGATGGATTCGACCCTCGACTTGGAGATTCCATCCCTTGTTTGCTTCTGGGAGACGGGCCCGTCAGGAGCCGAAACTCCTGGGCTATTTGGCCGACGACCGAGCAAATGCGCACTCGATTGCTGGCCATTCTCCGCCAGGCACCCGAACCGATCGCGATCATCTTGGTCGCCTCCGGTTCGTGGTCGGAGGTCGTATTGGGCGGGCTGAATGATTCGTTGCCCGACCTTCTCGTGTTGCCGCACGACCTCGACAATTCAAGATGGGACGATGAAATCAAGGCTTTGTACCAGACCCGACCCGGGACCATCCTGTTCTGGGACCGGCCCCACGAGGCATCTTCCTTGCTTTCCAAGCGGCTGGGATGGAGCTTGTTTCGGCAAGCCAAGCTGATTGTTCCCGAAGGGACCGTTTTGCCAGATTCTGTCACGGCCACCATCCTCGCGCCCGTGTGGCAACCGAGCTCGCCTCCTGATTCCCTCCAGTGTGCGCGCTACTTCGCGTGGGGGCGTCATGTCGGGCGGAATCTGGTCCAAGCTTCGCGAAGGGTGGTCTGCGACTCCGTCAAAAACCTTGCCACGGCCTTCCCCCTGATCGAAAGGGATTCGCTGGGATCACAAACAGCTTCCCAAGGATGGCTTCCCCTTGCCGACCCAGCGATTTCCCGTCTCTCCCAAGCACTCCCGAAACACTAACTTCCAAACCAGGGGGAAATTCATGAAGGTCGCGTTTATCGGATTGGGGATCATGGGATCCCGGATGGCCACCAACCTGGCCAAGGCCGGGCATTCCGTGTGCGTGTGGAATCGCACTCCGGAAAAATCGGCGAGCTTGGTGTCGGTAGGATGCGTTCCCGCCGCCTCGTTGACAAAAGCTGTCAAAGATGCCCAAGTCGTGATCACCATGCTGTCCGACCCGCAAGCCTTACGAGACGTGGCTCTGGGCCAAGGGATGGTCGACGCGATGGAGTGGGGTTCGATGTGGATCGATTGCAGCACGATCGATCCCGCCACCTCTCGGCAATTGGCCGCCAATGCCACCAACCGAGGCTTGCATTTTCTCGATGCGCCCGTTTCAGGTTCATCGGGCGCTGCCGCCAATGCCAAGCTGGTCTTTTTTGTCGGCGGGGCCAGCGAGGACATCGAAACCGCTCGCCCCTTGTTCGAAGCCATGGGGTCGAGAATCGTCCACGCCGGGCCGCAGGGCTCCGGCGCTTCATTGAAACTTGTGAACAACTTGTTTTTGGCCCAGGCTCAGGCTGCTTGGTCGGAAGCCTTGGGATTGGCGGAATTGTTCGGGCTTTCCCACCAAACCGTGAATGACGCGATCCTGCCAACCCATGTCGCTCCGGCCTTTTTGGGATTCAAGCGTTCCAAGATCGAAGCCCGCGAATGGTCGCCGGAATTCCCCCTCAAACACGCCCTCAAGGACATCCGGTTGGCCTTGACCGCCGCGAAAAACGCCGGTATGGATCTGCAGCAACTGACCGCCGCCGAGTCTTTGTACGCCCAAGCCCTATCCCGTGGATTCGGCGACAGCGACATCAGCGCCATCCATGAAATCGCTTCGCGAGGTTGATGCTTGGACCTTCACCAATCGTGCCGCATCCTTTCCATCCCTTCCACCGGCAAAGTCGTTCTCGATGATCTCGAAGTGGCCCGCGAGGCGTCACCGATTAGGGAATTGATGATCTCGACAGATTCTGTCGCCGCTTCCGAATTGATCGAAAATCTGCGCATTGAAACCATCGTCTGGAAAGGCGGGGTCCACGGTGAGTTCACCATACCCGCCTGGAGCGCGAGCGTGCTGGTGGTCCACGACGGATTTTGTCTGACCGGCACCGATGGCGAATCGCCGGACGCCCATGCCGGCCAGGTGGTCGTCTACCGCCGCCGCAATCGAAATTCCGCCATCATCCTGGCCGCCGGCCCCAACGGATTCCGTGCCACCCTGATCATCGCCCCCATGATCGCGCAGGTAACATTGTAGGGATCGGGCATGCCCGATCCCTACAATGTTACCGAAATACCGTGTTGTTCAGCGTGAGGCCCGCAAAGAACACGAACACGAACACGTGCCAAATGGCCGAAAAGGCCACCCCTACCCAGCCTGCGATATCCGACGAGGTGGGAAGATGGTTTTTCTGGATCGCCCACCAATGCCGGGTGGCGTTCCAGTTGTACCAAATGCCAACCAAGGTGATCAAAAGCAAGTAGGCGATTTTCATGCGACTCCGTCGGCGAGAACGGCCTCGAGATAGGTCCGGTAGGAAGATTTGGGCATCGAATCCAAGAGCGATCGAAACTGCGCCTCGTCCAAGAATCCCTGGCGGTAAGCAACCTCTTCGGGACAGCACACTTTGAGTCCCTGGCGAGATTCGATCGCGTGGATGAATTGCCCGGCTTCCAAAAGACTTTGGGTGGTTCCGGTATCCAGCCAAGCGATGCCGCGTCCCAGTTTTTCGACTTGGAGGCGACCTTCGGCAAGGTAGGTGTTGTTCAGATCGGTAATTTCCAGTTCGCCGCGAGCCGATGGTTTTTGCACCTTGGCGCGCGACACCACCGAATTTTCGTAAACGTAAAGACCCGGAACCGCATAGCGGCTTTTGGGCTTGGCGGGTTTTTCTTCGATCGAGATGGCCTTGCCGGTGTCGTCGAATTCCACGACGCCATAGCGTTCGGGATCGTTGACCGGGTAACCCCAGACCAAGGCACCGCTCTTGAAATTTTGGATTGCCTCGGCCAAACCCATGCGGCCATAGAACAGATTGTCGCCAAGAATCAAGGTGACCGAATCGGACCCGATGAAATCAGCCCCCAAGGTGAAGGCTTGGGCCAAACCGTCGGGCGATGGCTGCACCACGTATTCGAGCCGGATTCCCCATTGGGAACCGTCGCCCATCAAGTCTTGGAACCGTGGCGTGTCTTGGGGAGTGGAAATGATCAGGATCTCGCGAATTCCGGCCATCATCAAAGTGGCGACGGGGTAGTAGATCATTGGCTTGTCATAAATGGGCTGGAGCTGCTTGCTAGCCACCCGCGACATGGGGTAAAGACGCGAGCCGGAGCCACCAGCGAGGACGATGCCTTTCATGACAAAATTCCTTTTCATCACTTTCGGCGACGGAGGCCGAAAATTTGGAGTTTGATCCGGGCAACCTCGAAACCGTGTTTGCGCGCCAATATTTCGACAGCTTTTTCCACTTCGACGGAATCGTCTTCCAAGATTTCGCCCGTCTCTTCGCAAATGATGTGGAAATGCTGCGAATGCCCCAATACATGTTCGTACTGGATGTGGCGATTCCCTAGATCCACTTCCGCCAAAATCCCGGCTTCCTTGAGGCTGTCGAGATTGCGATACAGCGTGGCGCGCGAGACTTTCTTGCCATTCGCTTTAAGGCTGTCGTGCAGCTCTTCCACGGAGAAATGGTCGTGACGAGCCATCACTTCTTCTAGAATCGCGATCCGTTCCCGAGTGAACAGCAATTTCTTGCGCTTTAGGTATTCCCTATAGCGTTCAAGAGCTTCGTCAAAATCGGCAGGCTTGAGGGGTTGTGCCCCGGATGTCTTCTTTATGGACATATACTGTGACAAAAAAGATAGTTTTTCTCGGGATCGAGAACCTATCTCGTGACTTCGTTTTTGAAGGAGATCCCATGTCCATCGCACGCGCCGTCGCCCTAGTGGGTTTGTTCGCCGTGGTCTTGA
>CAIKAA010000370.1 GCA_903825275.1 uncultured Fibrobacterota bacterium
CCAGCTCCAGCGTCTTGGTGGTCGCGTCGCAAACTTCGGTGGGTCCCCAGTACTGGATGGGTCCCGGGTACACGTACGACTCGGTTTCGGCCCATACCTTGCGGTTGGCTTCCAGCTTTTTGAAGGGCGCCGCATCGAGTTCCACCAAGGCCTTGCGGATCACGGGTTTGTCGTGGCCGTGGCGGCGTTCGATGTTCATCATCTGGGTCACCGGGATGCCGCCCGGAATCCAGCTTTCGATGCCCTTGGTGAGCGAGCTGCAGGTGGCCATGTAGCCGGTCTTGCCGCCATTCACCAATAGGGACGCCACGTAGCCCAGGCTGTAGCAATAGTCGGCGTCAAAATTTGACGGCGCCGCGCAACGGCCTTCGTATCCGAAGAAATGGGTCAGGAAGCTGAACTTGGCCTTCGAGGCGCGCTTCTTCAATTCGGCGGCGACCATTTCGCCCAACAGCTTCTCGGTTTCGATCCGCGAAACCTGCACGTTGCCGTGGGGGTCGCGGTCCAACAAAAGCTGTCCGCGAATGCCAAAGGGCAGCGAGAAGTAGGTGGCGGCAATGTCGGCGGCCAGGTGCTTCTTCAAAAGATCTTCTTTGGCGACCTGGTCGGCGGCGGCTTCAAAAGCCTTTTCTTCGTGGGCCATCAGGTCGTTCAAGGTCGCGATCAGCTTCTTCACATCGGGCATGAATTCCACCAAGCCTTCGGGGATCACGGCCACGCCGAAATTCTTCCCGGCGGCAGCGCGCAGGTCCACCAAGTCGGCCATCGAGGCCACGACTTGCGCCAGAGTTTCGCCCTTCTTCTCGATCTCTTCCGAAATGAGGGTCAGGTTGGGCTGGGTCTGCAAACCGGCTTCCAGAGCCAAGTGACTGGCTGAGCGGCCCATGATTTTGATGAAGTGCCAGTACTTTTTGGCTGACAGGCAGTCGCGCTGGATGTTGCCGATCAGTTCGGCGTAGGTCTTGGCGGCGGTGTCGAATCCAAACGAGGTCGGGATCTGGGCATTCTTGAGGTCGCCGTCGATCGTTTTGGGGCAGCCCACGACCACGATCTTCGATCCCTTGGTCTTGAACCATTCGGCGAGCACGGCGGCGTTGGTGTTCGAATCGTCGCCACCAATAATGACCACGGCGTTGGCCTTGAGGTCTTCCAAAACCTTCTTGCACTTTTGGAACTGCTCTTCGGTTTCGAGCTTGGTGCGGCCACTTCCAATGATGTCAAAGCCGCCGGTGTTGCGGAAGCTGTCCATGATCTCGGAAGTGATTTCCAGGTAGGTGCCGCTTTCCAGGCCCGAAGGTCCGCCAAGGAAACCGATCACGCGCGAGTCCGCATGGATGGCTTTGAGGCCATCGAAGATGCCGGCGATCACGTTGTGGCCACCAGGAGCCTGGCCGCCCGAAAGCACCACGCCCACGGTGAGAGGGCCCACGAGCTCGGAGGTTCCCGAGACAAATTCCGCCACGGGTTGTCCGTAGGTGTACGGAAACAAGGCCTTCACTTTTTCCTGGTCGGCGATCGAATGGGTGGCCGGCCCGAACAGGAGTTCCACCGAACCAGGCCCGCTGCGGAGCACAGGGGGCAGCTTCGGCTGGTAGGTCTTGCGGGCGATCTGGAGAGCGGACAGCTGGGTCATTCAGGACTCCGGTACGTTTCAGGATTCTAGCGGACCAAAGCGAATCCTTGGCCACGCGGTGCAGAAACGGAAAGGTATAAACCGGGACCCGGATGGCTGTTGGGTCAGAAGGGGGGGGGAAGCCCTTCGAGGGTTTCAACCTGAGCTCATATCGGATGGATGGTTTCACGCTGCTCGGACTAAAGTTCTCGCAGGATCCTTGGGACACAGCAGCGCAGCATTGCTTGAGGGCCCGGCGAGGACTTTAGTCCGAGCTCATGAGGAAATTCGCCTTCACGCTGCCGGGTTGATGCTTCTACAAGCTCGGCACGAACGGCTTGGATGATTTTTCTCACTCTCTCAGGGCATCGCCTACGGTCACCCCCTCTGGAGAGTATCTTCGCGGACGTGAGTCCTACGATCCATCGAGAAGGTCCGTATCGGCTTCAAGGAGCATCAAGATGACTTCCGCCAGTCTTGGAACCAACCCTTCAGGACCTGAGGTGACCAACATCTCCGCCCATGGATTCTGGCTGTTCGACGACCTGACCCAGACCGAGCATTTTTTGCCCTTCCGCGAATTCCCCTGGTTCGCCAACGCGACCATTGCGCAAATCGCGTTGGTGGTGCGTGAAGGCAAGTCCGTTTTCCATTGGCCATCTCTGGATGTCGATTTGGATCTGGAGCGGATCGAGCATCCCGATCGTTTTCCCCTGATGGCGCGCTAAACCGTCAAGTTCGGGTCACTGCCCAAACAATGGGGCCGTTTTGGCAAAGTGATGGACAGAAAATGTCTCACCTTCCCATTCCAGGTCGCCGCCATAAATCACATGGCCACCCGAAACACCCGAGATTTTTTGGAAGTACTTCAACCCTCTGGCAAAATCGGAGTGCCACGATTCGGAGGATTTGATTTCGACAGCCAGTGGTCCTTGGGGGCGGTCTTCGATCAAATCGACTTCGTTTCCCAAATGGTCCCGGAAATAATGCAAAGCCGGGACCTTGCCGCGATTCAATCTCGCCTTCAACGCTTCGAGCACCACCATGTTTTCGAACAGGCCTCCAAAGACCGGATCGCGCGACAACTGTTCCGAGGACTCGATTCCCAACAAGGCGACCACCAGGCCCGGCTCGGTGAAATACAACTTGGGAGCCTTGGTCAGACGCTTCCCAAAATTTTTGAAGTAGGGGGGCAACCGAAACAGAATGAACGAGGCTTCCAGCACGGTGATCCAATCCTGCACGGTGGTTTGGGCCACCCCGATTTCGTTGGCTAGGCTGGACGCATTCACCATCTGGCCGGTGCGAGCGGCCAACAACTTCAGGAGGATTTCAAATCGTCGCAAGTCGCGGATCTGCAGAATCTGTCGCAGGTCGCGCTCGACATAGGTCTGCAGGTAGTTGCGATAAGCTCGCGTCGGCTCCTGGTTTTCGCTGTGGACCGACGGCATGAATCCTCGGAATAGCCATTCCTCTTTGGACAGATTCCCCGACAAGGTCGAGGCTTCGGCCAGGCTGAACGGAAGCAGAGTCAGCAACGCCGTTCGGCCAGCCAGAGATTGAGTGATGGTGCTGCGAAGGTGGAACTGGTTGGATCCGGTCAACACGTAACGGCCCGGAGTCCGGTCTTCGTCCACCCTGACTTGGATGTACGAGAGCAAATCCGGCACGCGCTGGATCTCGTCGAAAATCACTGGCGCGGGAAACCGCCGCAAGAAGGCTCGCGGGTTTTCCGATGCCAAGGCCCGAAGATCCGGTTCTTCCAGATTGACATAGGCGTGACCGGAACAAACCTGTTTGGCCAAGGTGGTTTTCCCCGATTGACGAGGCCCCGTCAACGTCACCACGGGGTACTGCCCCAGCAGCAATTCCAATTCGGGTCGGACGGCGCGTTCGATCATCCCAATGAATATACACTTTCAGGATTGAATACTGAAAGTGTATGCTTCATTTATCGTCGAAGCCGCGAGGGACCCGAAACTCCTTCGGATCCTCGCAGATAAAAACGCAACGGGGCCAATGCCCATTCCCCTGCGTAATCGACTCCGATCCGTGGGGTGACTCCGATCTCCTGATTCATCCGTCCGGATCTGGAAAGGAAATGGATCTCACCATCGGCGCAAACATCCAACCGATTGTGCCATGGGGTGGTGATCTCCAGAGCCTTGCACAATTTAGCGGGTCCTGCAAACGACCGATCGCGTTTGCACGAAGAAGGCCAAGCTTCGGCACCTCGGATCAAGACCGCTTGCGCCTCGCCCACCGACCCGGTCACGACGTTCAATAGATGGTGCATGCCGTACACGAAATACACATAGGCGTGACCGGCCTCGCCGAACAAGGGCTCACAGCGCGGCGTGCGCCCCTTCGAGGCATGGCACGCCAGATCGTGGGTTCCCACGTAGGCCTCTGTTTCTACGATTCGACAGATTCTGTCTCCTCCAGAAAAACGTCGCACCAACAAGCAGCCCAGTAAGTCTTTTGCGACAGTCTCGGCGTCGCGCTCAAAGAAGGAGCGCGAGAGGCAAGGGTTGCGGTTCATTGGACCCCGAGTCGCGCAAGCGCCCCTTCCAGGCTCACCGCTTCGATCTTGTCCGTCATCGGCCATTCCTTTTCCCCGGGGTGCACCACCAGGATGCGTTCCAGGCCCAGGTCGGTGAGAGCGTTTCTCATAGACGGAGTGACGGAAGGAGCCGAGGCCCATTTAAACTCCACGCCCCACAGTCCCGACCCATTTTCCAAGACCAAATCGATTTCGGCACCGGCATGGGTCGCCCAAAACCAGGCGCTCGCGTTTTGTCGCTTGGACAGAATTTGCTCCAGGGCGAAACCTTCCCAAAACGCACCCAGTCTTGGGTGCGACTCCATGGCCTTGCGGTCGCGGCAACCGACCAAGGAATTCAGCAACCCCGAATCGCGCCAGTAGAGTTTGGGCGCCTTGACCAAGCGCTTTCCCAGATTGGCGTGCCACGGAGCCAGCAGGCGGACCAGATAGGCGTCGTGCAGAATCCCCAGGTGGTGCTTGACCGCCTTGTCAGTGAGCCCAAGCGATCGCGAGAGATCGGAATATCCCACGGTCTGCCCGTGCAGATGTGCCGACATCTGCAAAAATCGCCTGACCTCGAATGCCGGCAACCGCAGATCCAACTGGGGCAGATCGCGCTCGCAAAGCGAGCGCAGGTACTGCTCCCTCCAGTTCCACGAAACCGTGTCGGACCCAGCCAAAAACGATCGGGGCAATCCCCCTCGCTGCCACAACTTGTCGCGCTCGCCCACCTCGCCGATCCCGAACCCAGAAAGTTCCAGAAATCGGATGCGTCCTGCCAGCGATTCCGAGCTTTGGCGCAGCAATTCGCCCGAAGCCGAACCCAGTACCACGAACTGGGCGGGTTGGTCGGGCCGGTCGGCGAGCACCCTCAAGTAAGGAAACAGATCGGGCCGGCGCTGGATTTCGTCCAAGATGACCAAGCCCCTCAAGGGGGAAAGCGCCAAAACAGGATCTTCCAGCCGCGCCAAGTCCACAGGATCTTCCAAATCGAACCGATGCGCTTCACCCAAGTCCCGCGAAAGCGTGGTTTTTCCGCATTGGCGCGGTCCTAAAATGGCAACCACCGGGAAGTCTTCCAGAGACTGAAACAGTTCGTTTATTGCAGATTCCCGGCCAACCATACCTTGAAAATTCGAATATTATTGCAAAATTACAAGGTATTCTTTCTGAAGAAGTCGAAAAATTTTGGTTTTGGACGCGACCGGATGTATTCTCCTTCAGTCCACGCGACTGACGCAACCGGGGAGCATACCCCAAGGAAACGTGGATCTCGGCAGGCCGTGCGTCTGGGCCCTCATCACCAATGGGGGGCCGTGTCTGCTGAATGGCCCCCCTCCGTACCCAGGAGGACCCAATGAACAACATCCGCAACACCGATCCGACCATCGCCTTGCTGCTTCGCGCCGAAGACCACCGCCAACGCGACACCTTTTGTTTGATTGCTTCGGAAAACCATGTGTCGCCCGCCATTCGCGAAGCCATGTCGTCGCGACTGACCAACCGCTATTCGGAAGGCTATCCGGGAGCGCGATTTTACGAAGGCCAAGCGGTGGTCGATCAGATTGAAGCCCTCGCCATTTCGCGAGCCAAGAGCCTGTTTGGCGCCGACCACGCCAATGTCCAGCCATATTCCGGTTCCCCGGCGAACTTGGCGGTCTACGCCGCCTTCTTGAAACCCGGCGACAAGATTCTTTCCATGGACCTGGCCGCCGGGGGGCACCTCACCCATGGCGCACAAGCCTCGGTGACCGGCAAATGGTTCCAAGCAATTCACTACTCGGCCGATTCAGTCACTGGCCAGGTCGATGCGGTCGAGCTGGAACGCTTGGCGCTGGAACACCGTCCCAAAATGATTTTTGCCGGATTTTCGGCTTGGCCCCGCCAGCTCGATTGGAGCCTGTTTCGCAAGGTGGCAGACCTTGTCGGGGCGCGGTTGGTGATCGACATGGCCCACTTCGCGGGATTGGTGGCGGGAGGCGTGGTGGAATCGCCGGTTCCCTTTGCCGACGTGGTGACGACCACCACCCACAAAACTTTGCGCGGACCTCGCGGGGGAATGATTCTGTGTCGCCAGGAATGGGCAAAATCGATCGACCGGGCAGTGTTTCCCGGCACCCAAGGGGGGCCACACAACCAGGTCACGGCAGCCAAGGCGATTTGTTTCCTGGAGGCTTCGACTCCGGAATTTGCGCTCTACGCTCATTCGGTCCTGGACAACGCCAAAGCTCTCGCCAAGCCACTTTCCCAGCGAGGACTTCCCTTGGTGACGGGCGGCACCGACAACCACCTGATGCTGGTCGACTTGTGCAAAACCGGATTCCATGGCAAGGAGATCGCCCAGGCTTTGGATCGCGCCGGATTGGTTTGCAACGCCAACAAGATCCCTCACGACACCCGTCCCGCTGCGACGCCCTCGGGAATCCGACTCGGCACCGCAGCGGTCACCACCCGGGGCCTGACATCGGTTCACATGGAACGTTTAGCGGGGTGGATCGTGTCGGTGATCGAACGGCCCGACGACCAGAAACTTCTCCGACGGGTGGCCGGAGAGGTCCGCGACCTGGCGCGTCAATTTCCGGCACCCTGATCAAAAAATCAAAGCGACCCTAGGGAAGCGCCCATCAACCCTCGTGGAGCAAAGGCTCCACGAGGCCTTTTCAAAACGCATCCAAAACGAGGGGAAGAACCTAGGACTTTCGCATAACCCAAAGGTCGGGGTCTTCTCGATCCGCCCAAACCTCTCGGGCTGCCGTGTACCATCGTTTGAATTGAGACACGACACCTGGGTCGAAGAGTCCCGCATCGGCGCGGGACTTGGATTGCTCCAGAACCCCGATGTAGCTGCCGGCGATCTCCAACTTGTTCACCTTCAAAGCCAATGCGATCACCAAGTAAAGCACCTGACCTTCGAAGTTGAACCCGGGAGCATTCGAGCGTTCGAAGCACGTGAGGTAACTTCGCAAGGCTTTGACGTGGTAAACCAGTGGGTTCACCTCATAAGCTTCCGCAATGGTTGCTTGCTTCAGGTAATAGGCCGCCATTTTATACGCAGAGAAGGGCACGTTGCGACTGAATTCGATTTCGGCGCGTTTGATGGCCAAATCATAGGAGGCCAAACCCGCAGCTGGTGTCCGGGAACGCGGAATCAGGTCTTTCATAGCATCGAGCTTTTGTTGGGCCAGCCAATGGATTCTCTCGTCCGCCAAGGCCAACATCGCGGCCAGTTCTCCTTGGTGCATTCGAGCCGGAATTTCTTGGGCTCGGGCTGGATCGCGACCGATGAAATCCTTTTTGTCCGGAGAGGCGTACAAGCACTTGGGGCAGACGGTGACCGAGAGAAGGTTGTAATCCAAAACCTGGTATTTGCCAGAAGCCCGATAATGAGGCATCCCGAATTTATCGGTCAAGATTTGCAGGCTTTTGGCCTTCAGTTCATAACTGGGAATGTTGCCCATCAAACAAGAAGGACACTTGAGAAAAACCGTGAAGATCGGATCATCGGCGGAGGATTCTTTGGGAGCTTCAATTTCAGCGACTTCTTCCGAGACGGACCGCAACAACTTCAGATTGTTGGCATCGATCCGGTAGCCGTACTTCTTGATGTACTCTTCCGCAAGGTGTTCGGACCCCAACATGATCCGAAGACGCCGCTTCACTCCATTTTCATCGATGACCGCCATGAAGTTTCATCATCGCATTGTCCAAAGGCTAGCTCAAGTCCTCAAATCGATTTCTGGCCTGCTTTGGATTACTGCTTCGTTTTTCCATCGATTGGGACGACGGCACCGCGCCGTGGTTCCTGGCGGGTCGCTTTTGGTGGTGGGCTCCACCCGGTCTGGAGGTTCGTGCAAAACCGACTTGGTGGCTTGGATCGCCCATCGACATTCCCATTTGGCCATTCTCGTGCATCCGACAGGTGACGAGAATGTTTTTCTGGAAACGGCCTTTCCTTCCCGAGTGTTTGTCCACCAAGATTTTCACCAAGCCTGGAAAATGGCCCGCACCAGCGGGTTTGCGGCGGCGCTCTGCGATGGCGGCCTCCAAGACCCTGCTCTGGAAGATTGCGCGGCGCTTTGTTTGGAAATCGCGGGTCCGGCTCCCACCTTGGCCGATTTGCATCCCTTTGGACCCTTTCGCGAATTGCGGCCGCGCCCTCGTCGAGAGATCCGCCGATTGATTGTCGAGGGAGACTTGTGCCCGCAACTGGACCGGGACCGGCTTCCTCCTCCTGGATCCAACGTGCTCGCAGCGTGTTCGATCGCTCGGCCCGAGGTGTTTTTTGCCGACCTACGCTCGGTCGGTTTGAACCTCGTCGAAGCCGTGGCTTTTGGAGACCACCGCCCTTTCTTGCAACACCGACTTGGCAAAACCATGGACCACAACCAAGGACTTCCCTGGATTGTGACCACCAAAGATGCCGCGCGCGGGGAATTGGGAAAGCTGCCAAACTCCGCCTGGGTGGCCAAGCGGGTCTTGGCTCCGCCACCGGTGGTGGTCGAACAGATCGATCAAATGGTCCGGCACCTTGGCTCCACTGGCAAAGAAGCGAATTAGAGAGAAAAAGCCCCCCCGTCCAACCAAGCAATCTTGGGAGAAGGTGACCCGAAATAGGCGATTGGATCTCTCTTTCTTTATCCAGCAAATGTTGTATGCTTTTGGCTCCAAGACTGCACTGGCAGCGATGCTTTCTCTCACAACTAGGAGTCCACTCATGCGCAAAACCCTGCTCTCCGTTCTCCCTACCTTTGCCCTGTTGGCCATTCTTGCTGGCTGCGGCGACGACACCACCGCACCTGCCCCAACCCTGACGGCCCAAGACAAACAGAGCTTGGCGTTTTTTCCCACCATGGTATCCGACGAAAAGGCTTCGGTCGATTTCTATGCGCAAATAGCATCGAGCCAAGCTGTCGGTTTCGCCAACGCCTTCAAGCCCAGCACCGTGCCTGCTCGGGTAGCCGCTGGAACTTGTACGGCCTCGACCTTTGACACCACCATGGTCCTTCAAGGCATGACCCTGTCCATGCAGATCACCAAGGCGGATGGAACCAAATTCGCTTCCTGCGAGGATGCGGCTTTAGCCTATGCGTCTAACTCCGGCCTTCGCATCAAGATGACCATGGCGATGACCCAAAGTCAGCAAGGCTCGTCGATGAACATGTCCTATGACATGATCTACAAGCCAACGGTCTCGACCGGCGGCTACACGATCAACATGACGATGACGATGGATATGGCTTCCACCGTGGGTAGCCAGACCACCGCCATGTCGATCAATCCAATGACCGCGGTGGTGACGGCGGCTTCGGATACTGCGACACCCACCATGACGGGCAGCCTCACCATGACCTACAATGGCCTCACCATCTCGAAACTTCAATTCAACGACAGCGGAGTGGTCCCCTCCCAGACGGTCGACATTTTGAAGGATGGCTCGAAGGTCGCCACCATGACCATCGACGCCACCGGAACGGCCACCGTGAAGGATCTGAGTGGCAATGTGATCAAAGGCTGATTTCAGCTCTCCAGCCTGATTGCCTGCGGGATCGACCATCGGGTCGATCCCTTTTTTCATCCCAAAAACAAGATCGACGTCACGCCGCGCGGATAATATTTGGACCCGATCGCTTTGCCGTGGACGATCTGGTCGCAATAGCCCCAGCGAGAAGACCCTGCGGCCAACCATCCTAAGTGAGCCTGATCCGCTAGGGCATCTGCCTCGCAGCCATACACGCGTTCCGCGACGTGTTGTGCGATCCAGATCTTGGAGAGCCAGGAATTTTCCGAGGTGGAACTAATCCGCCAACCCCCGTCTTTGAAACGACATATTTTGTCGCTTTGGATCTGCTCTAGGTGCATACCGAGCTTTTTCACCATCGCGCCAAATGGCCCCTCGGGAGAAATGGCTTGGGTGTCTTTCCAGTAAAGCGGATAGACAAGACCTTCCAGCGCGGGCAAAATGGCCGAGGCGTTGCGACCGTCGGCGATGGCAGGAAGAATTTCGTTGCGACCGGGCCAGTCCGCGACGGCTTTGGCCGAGCGCACCGCCCCCGATCGAGCCAATGCGGCTTGGCTGCGACGACCCGATGCCGCCAGCAACCTTTCCAGAGCCAGGTAGGAAGCCCACAGCTTGACCGTGGAGTACAAATTTTGTCGGGTCTGGGCGAGGGAAGGATCCAGGCTGTCGTAGGTGGTGATTTCGGTGCCCGTGCCGCACCGCGACGAGTCCGTGCCGGGAACCCCTTGGCGCAAAGAGGACTCGGGGTGCTCGCGCCGTTCTAAACTTTCCAATACCCCTTCCAACAAGCGGGCGCGCCCCTCGCACCATTGGATGTCACCCGTCGTTTCCAAGTACACCGCCGCGGTCAGCGGCCAATTGCACGCCTGTTCAAAACACATGTGGGAGAAGCAATCCTCCAGATTGGGTCGTTCATAACTCGAATTTCCAGGCGTGCAGAAGGTGTTTCGAACGCCCATGTCGTGGCTGAACGAAATGCCACCAGGATAGATTCTGGTTTCACCGGGAATTTTGAGTTGGTCTACAAAAGAGTGGCGGTCGGCGAACAGATCCAACACTTCGCGGGTAAACCAGGGGAAAAATCTGGCCTCGAAAAATGCCTGATCGACCGACAGGTCCAAGGTGTTCATCATGCAGTATTCGCCCTCGTTCACGATGCAGACGGGATCGCCACCCTCGGTGGCCAACACCTGCATGTTCCCGAAATAGCCCCTCGTGGCATGGGCCAGCATCCATTTCCGTTCGGGCGAGAGGGAAGAATCCTCCAATTCGGCATCGCGCTCTTGGGCGATTCCCAACGCCTCGCCGTGACAGGCCACCGCCGCAAAAAGGACTTCCTCCAAGTTTTTCCAAAGCCGGGTGTAGGCGTAGCGGGATTTGAGGCCAACTGTGGCCAGACCATCCCAATACCAACCCAAAGCGATGGGGAACCGCCCCACAACGCCCGCGGGCACCGTCCAGGAAAGCCCAAAGGTCGATCCCAAACCATGGGGGGTTCGGACGGCAAGGTCGTTCCCCAATGCGTCGTCCAAGGAAAAATCACAAAAACCTTTCGCTTGGGAATTCGCCGTGGTCGCAAATCCAACGCGCCCCTGACGGGTCACCCCCACGATACCGGACTGCTCCAACGCGACAACCCCCTGATCGCCGCCTCCCATCCCGAAAACCACAATGGCCGGTTCCGTCGAGTGGGTGTTGTCGAACTCCAGCTCCCCCCAAACGGCGGGCAGGAGTTGATTCCCCACTGCCTCCCATCCCCTCATTCTGGGGTCGGGCACTTCGCCAAAGGGAGTGGCCAAAACAAAGCGAAGTCCTTCGGCCTGCCAGGAGTCGGTGGCCCAATGCAAGGTCCGCGTCACTTCCGATTCGGGAATCATGCCGCAAGAAAGATTTTTGGAGGGTTTGCCGGAGGTTGCAAAAGCGGATAGATCGGCTTGGGAAACCTGCGAGAAGGGAAGTAACCGCAGACCTTGGGAAGCTCGGCCAAAGCCCACGTAGATTTCATCGGCACTAGGACGCCGTCCATCGTGGACATTGAACCCACCCCCGGCCCCGATGGCCCCCAGGGTAAAGCTTCCGTAGGCTCCAAAGGCCGCGTGGTGGGTATGGAAATCCAGAGGTTGTTGCATAGACCAAAGGGATCTTGGAAAAGCCCAATTGGCAATGGTTGGTGATCGTCATCACTAACAGGATTAGCAGATCTTTATATGATTGTTGTTATGAATGGAACCACGCCAACTTCTCGCCGCAGCCTGGGCTTGTGCCTGGGAGCTTCTTCCATCCAAGCCGTCGAACTGACGGAACACCCTGGGGTGGGCGTCGAGGTCACTCGATCGACCGTGGTGCATCATGAAAGCGATCCTCGGGAAGCGGTGCGTAAAATTTTGGGCGATTGGAATGCCCAAGGTGCCGACGGCGTCTTGTTTACCGGCAGAAAACTGCGTCGCCACCTCACGGCCGAATCGATTTCCGAACCCGAAGCCCTGGAATGGGGCATGGCCTTCTTGCGCGCCGAACAGGGATGGACAGAGCCTGTCACCGCGGTGGCAAGCTTGGGCGCCGAAAATTTCGTGGTCTACCGGCTGGATGGCCATGACCACGTGGCCTCGGTGGAAACCGGATCCAAATGCGCCAGCGGGACCGGCGAATTCTTCCTGCAACAGGTCGGGCGCATGGCGGTGGGCGCCCAAGAGGCGGTGGATCTGGCTCGCGGAGCGGACTCCTACAAGGTTTCTGGTCGTTGTACGGTCTTTTGCAAGAGCGACTGCACCCATGCCTTGAACAAGGGCGTGCCCGTGGGTCGCGTTTCGGCCGGGCTGTGCCGGATGATGGCCGACAAGGTGTTGGAATTGTTGGAAAAGGCCGACACCAAAGGGGTTTTGGCCGTGGGCGGCGTCAGTCGCAATTCGGTGATCATGGATCATTTGAAAGCGGCTCTTCCCGGCTTCAGCGTTCCAGCCAATGCGGAATGCTTCGAGGCGTTGGGCGCAGCGTTTCGAGCTTTGCGATCGCCCGACTCGGCCAAATTCGATCCGTCCCGGCTATTTGTGGAAAGTCGCGCCTCCTTTGAATTCTTGCCTCCGATTTCCGAAGGCGAATCGTTGGTGCGCTTCGCCGAGTCCACCGACGGCACCGTGGTGGATGGCGACGAATGCGTGGTGGGTCTGGACGTGGGCAGCACCACGACCAAGGCGGTGATCCTGCGAATGTCGGACGACGCGGTCTTGGCCAGCATCTATTTGCGGACCAATGGCGATCCCATCGGGGCCTCGCGGCGCTGCTACGAGGACTTGTTCCGCCAGGTCGGCGACAGGGCAAAAATTGTCGGGATCTCGACCACCGGTTCGGGGCGGCACATCGCGGGCCTCCACGCCGGAACCCCCGCCGTGATCAACGAAATCGTGGCCCATGCCACCGGAGCCGCCCACTTCGATCCCGAAGTGGACACCATCTTTGAAATCGGCGGCCAGGACGCCAAGTACACGCACCTCACCCAGGGCGTACCCTCCGATTACGCGATGAACGAAGCCTGTAGCGCCGGCACCGGGTCGTTCTTGGAAGAAGCCGCGCGCGAATCGCTGCGGGTGGCCACCGAAGACATCGCCCAAAGCGCCTTGGCGGCGCCTCGTTCGCCCAACTTCTCCGACCAATGCGCGGCCTTCATCGGTTCCGACATCAAGACCGCCGTCCAAGAGGGGCTGACTCGCGAAGAGATCGCGGCGGGCCTGGTCTATTCGATTTGCCAAAACTACGTGAACCGCGTGAAGGGCCAGCGCGCCGTGGGTCGCAAGGTCTTCATGCAAGGCGGCGTCTGCTACAACAAGGCCGTTCCTCTGGCGATGGCAAACTTGCTTGGCAAGGAAATCATTGTTCCGCCCAATCCCGGCTTGATGGGAGCCTTCGGTGTGGCGCTGGAAGCCAAGGACAGAATCCGTCGCGGCGCCATCGCAACCGGATTGTATTCGCTTTCGGAATTGGCCGCCCGCGAAGTGAAGAACGAAAAGCCCTTCATCTGCCGAGGCGGTGCCGAAAAATGCGACCGCGGTTGCGAGATCGCGATGCTGTCCATCAACGGCAAGAAGTACCCGTTTGGCGGCGCCTGCTACAAGTACTACAACCAAGGCTCCAACACCAAGGCCGACCGGTCCGAGCACGACTTCGTGGCCATTCGCCAGGAGATGGTCTTCGCTCCTCAAGGGGAGTTGCGCGAAACCACCGCCAACCGACTTCGCATCGGGGTGCCGCGGTCGTTTCTCACCAACCAGTTCCACCCCTACTGGGCGGCCTACTTCGCGGCGCTGGATTGCGAAATGGTCCTTTCGGAAACCGTGGATGCCGACGGGCTGCGTCGCAAGCACGCCGATTTCTGCTACCCCGCCGAGATCGCCCACGGGACGCTGGCCGACCTGTTGAAAAAAACCTTGGATTACATCTTCCTCCCCAAGATCTTTTCGCTGCCGGTAGCCGGTGGCAACGGGGAACGCGCCTGGCAATCCACCTGCCTGTTGGTGATGAGCGAATCCTATTGGCTGCAGCAGACCTTCCGCCACGATTTGGCCAAGGTCAAACTGCTCGAACCCGAGCTGGATCTCGCCAAGGGATTGAACGCCCAAGGCGAGGTGCTCGAAGCCATGGCCGCCCAGCTGGGTCGCACCCGCGCCCAAGGCCGCGAGGCCGCCCAAAAGGCAGTGGCGGCCCAGGAAAAATTCATTGTCGAGCTGAAGCAAGTCGGGCGTCGGGCCCTGGAACGACTGGAAGCCTATCCCGATCGAATGGCCAATGTGCTGTTTGGAAGGCAATACAACGCCTTCGCCAAAGAAGCCAACATGGGCATTCCCGCCAAGTTCGCCTCGCGCGGCGTGGACGTGATCCCCTGGGACGCTTTGGGCTTCGAAGACGAACCGGTGGATCCGGACATCAACTGGGCGATTGGACAGAATTTGTTGCGCGCCGCCCGCGTGGTGGCAAAGCATCCGCAGCTGTTCGGCACCTGGGTCACCAATTTCTCGTGCGGCCCCGATTCGTTTTTGGTCGGGTACTTTCGAAGCATCATGGGCGAAAAGCCCTCGCTGACCTTGGAACTGGACAGCCACACGGCCGATGCCGGGGTGAACACCCGCATCGAAGCCTTCTTGGACATTGTGGACAAATTCCGTCAGGTCCACAAGCCCAAGGACGCGTTGCCACCCTTCCGCCCGGCCGAGATCAAGATTCACGATGGCCAGGGATGGTTCGTGTCCAGCGATGGCGTCGAGTCGTCCATGAAGGACGACAAGAACGTCCATGTGGTCTTCCCCTCGATGGGCGTCTTGGGAACCCAAGGTTTGGCGGCGATCTTCAACGGCATCGGGTTTCGCGCCACGCCGCTGGCGATGCCCGACGTGGACGCCCTGCGCTTGGGGCGCGGCAACAGTTCCTGCAAGGAATGCCTGCCGTTGCAACTGGTGTGCGGATCCTTGCTACGCTATTTGCGCGACCGCGCCGAAGCTGGCGAACACCTGGTGTTCTTCATGCCCACTTCGGCGGGAGGTTGCCGCCTCACGCAATACAATGTGTACCTGCGCAAGCTGATCGAGAAGAATCGCATTCCCAACGTCGCGTTCCTGTCGCTGTCCAACACCAACGGGTATGGTGGCTTGGCGACTTCCGATGTGCTGAACGCCCTCAAGTCAATCATCTTGTCGGACGTGATGGAAGACGTGCGCGCCGCGATTCCAGTATTGGCCGTGGATCCCGTGGAAGCCAACCGAATTTTCGACGAGCAATGGTTGCGCCTTTTGGACAGTTTCCGTCTGCGCCGTGCCAAGGACCTGTTCGTGTTGCTCAAGGACGTGGCCGAAGTCTTGAGCCGCATCCCCCGCAAAAAGGAAATCGACCAGGTTCCCAAGGTGGCGCTCCACGGCGAGATGTACGTGCGCCGCGACGAGTTTTCGTGCCAGGACCTGACCGAGCGATTTGCCAAGCGGGGAATCCTCGCCAAACGCGCCCATGTCTACGAATACCTGGCCTACTCGGATTGGAACGTGGACCAGAACCTGTGGCAAAACGAGTTCGGCCTGAAAAAGCGCGCTGTCCACAAGATCAAGATGTTCTTGCAACACGGCTACGAGAAAAAGATCAAGAAGACCCTGGTGCGATCGGGCCTTTACGAATTGGAAATGCTCGACATCCCCGGCATGGTGAAGTACGGCACCGAATACTTCGACGTGCGCTTCACGGGCGAGTCGTTGATGGTGGTGGGCGCTTTTTGGAAAGACATGCTCCATTCGGCCCACGGGTTGGTTTCGATCGGACCGTTTGCGTGTATGCCCACCCGCATCATCGAATCGGTGTTGGGTTCCGACACCACCATGGCCACCAAGCGCAAGCTCGACCTCAAAACAGGCTTGGGCCAAGTCAAGCTCCCCGAAGACGTGAAACACCTGCCCTTCTTGTCGATCGAATCGGACGGCAACCCGTTCCCGCAGATCGTGGACACCCGCGTGGAAGCCTTCTGCCTACAGGTCGAGCGGTTGCACAAGACGATGGAAGCCCACGGGGGTCATTGAGAGAATCTTCCTGGTTACCGAGCCTGCCAAACAGGAATCTTTACTTCAAGCTGATCCAAGTTAAGAATTTGCGCCAAAACCTTTCTAAATGATGCACATAATTAAGGTTAAAGGCGCTAATATTAACTTATCATGAAGACAAGATAAGCTCCGGAGGTAGGGGGATGGCGAATTCGGTTCAATTCGAGACCTTTGTGTCCGGCACTTTGGTCTCACGATTCCATTATCAAAGCTTCGAACCCTCGTTGGTGAATGTCCAGTGGAGGTGGGAGAACCCCGAAATATCGGTGTTGTTGGAAGAGGCCAATCGCACCTTGGGCGAGCTCAATGCCTTTAGCCTGATCGTTCCCGACATCGACCTCTTTATCCAGATGCACGTGGTGAAAGAGGCGCAGACCTCCAGCCGCATCGAAGGAACTCGCACCGAGGTGGACGAAACCCTGCTTTCCGAAGAGCAGATCGAACCGGAAAAACGCGACGATTGGCGCGAGGTTCGCAATTACATCGAGGCCGTGAACCAAGCCATCGCGACTCTGGACACCTTGCCGTTATCGAACCGTTTGCTCCGGCAAACCCACGCCACGCTGATGCAAGGAGTGCGCGGCGAGCACAAGATGCCTGGCGAATTCCGCACTAGCCAAAATTGGATCGGCGGATCGAGCCTAAAAGACGCGGCGTTCATTCCTCCGCATCCCGACGGGGTTCCCGATTTGATGAGCGATCTGGAGAAATTTTGGCACAACGAATCTGTGGCGGTGCCGCATTTGGTGCGGATCGCCATCAGCCATTACCAATTCGAAACCATCCACCCTTTTCTGGACGGCAATGGTCGCGTGGGACGATTGTTGGTGCCGTTGTATCTCGTGGGCTCGGGGATTTTGAGCAAGCCCTCGCTGTATCTCTCGGATTTCTTTGAACGCCATCGCGCCAGCTACTACGACGCCCTGACGCGGGTGCGCGCCTCCAACGACCTGGATCACTGGGTCCGGTTCTTTTTGCAAGGGGTGACAGAAACTGCCCGAAAGGGCCGCGACGTGTTCCGCGAAATCTTGCGAATTCGCACGGAAGTCGATGAAATCGTGGCCAAATTTGGGCGGCGCACGGACCTTGCCAAAGAAGCGATCCGGCACCTGTACCGCAACCCGATGACCACCGCCGCCGACCTTGAGAAAAAGCTTTCCGTCTCGACTCCCACGGCCAACCAACTGATCAAAGATTTGGTCGCACAAGGAATTTTGGTCGAGACGACCGGACGCATCCGGAGCCGGATCTTTGCGTTCGATCGGTACTTGAAATTGTTTGTGGGGTGATCGCGAAGTGGGCTAAAATCGGAAAAAGAGAGAGGTGGAAAGTTCGGGGCCGCCTAGGGTGAACAGCTCGATGTATTTGCGTGTCGCGAATTCCGATGTTCCCGCAAGGTATTTCGCCCCACCACCTTGGACCACGATCCCATAGCCAACATTTACGTAGAGGTTGATGTGCCACCGCGCCTGGTAGCGAAACCCCGCCCGTGGATTCACCTCAAAGCCTGGTTCCAATTTGTAGATGGCTCCCTCAAGTTGGCCGTTGGTGGTTTTGGACATCATCAAAGGCGGAAACCCAGTGGCATAGCCTCCCGAAAGGCCTAGATACGGATTGAATCGGGTCTCCTGTTTGAAGAAGTACTTGTATCCTAAGCAAAAATTGGCACCGTCCAGCGAAGATCCGAACCCCATCCCCAAAGAGTGGTGTTCCCCCAATTGCCGAGTGAACTCCAGACCAAAGCTGCCAGATGGATTTCCCGGTCCCACATTCAAACCCAATTCATTGCGAAACACGTTGGCCTCGTCGTCGGCAAAGGCAAAGGTGGCGAGAAGGGCAAAGGTGACGATCCATCGGTTCATTCCATCAACCTACTTTATGACGTTACGTGAGTTGCAATTCGGCCGTTCCCCTCGATACACCGCCTGCGGCGGCACACCTCGACAGGCTCGGTGCACCGCTCGGGGAACGGCCGGAATTTTCATTGAACATCACAGCATCCCGCCGTTCCCTGAGCGGTGCGATGCAGTGAGCTTGTCGACCGCCTTTGTTTGAATTTGGCTGCAGGGAACCTTTGGTGCCAAGGGAGCCCGTTGTATCGAGGGGAAGGCGGAAACCGAAGGGGCGACCGCCATTTCACTTGTACAGCGGATACGACACCTCGTCGAGTTGGTTCATGGGGATTTTGGCGACAAAGTTCCAACTGCTGGCGTACAGGGTGTCTCCAATTCCCACAATCCCCCAGGTTTCCATGG
>CAIKAA010000371.1 GCA_903825275.1 uncultured Fibrobacterota bacterium
AATCTCCACGCACTTCCAACAACCAAGACGAAGCGCCCATCTCGGCCACCAAAGCCGTTCCCAAGGCAAACAGCATGGGCAGCACCGCGCCTAAAACCCAGCGCGCCATGGGAAGTCCCCCAATAGCCAAACGAGCAGTCAAGGCGTATCCGAGCAACCAGGTCGCGATTTCCAAAATCTCGATCTGGTAACCTTGGTACAACATCCGATCGATCACAGGAAACCAATGGGAAAAAGGCATGATCATCGCCAGTGCGATCAACAGCAGACTCCCTCCCTCGTGAATCCGCCCCAAAACAGGAGTGCTGGTGCGAAAATCAAACAGCCTAGACAAAAACATTCCCAAGGTTCCAAACGTGCCAATGGAGGTCATGGCGCGATCCCATTGGTTGATCCCCGGAAAACCCGGCCAGATCCATGCGAAGGCATGGTGGTGGTCGTTGGCCGTAAACAACAGGACCATCGTCTGGTAAAGGACGTACCAAAGGGAATAGCGATGTGGGACACCCACGAAGAGAAAGATCGCGGCGATCAAATTGGCGAGGAGAATTCCCGTGACCAATCCATCTTTGAGGGCATCGTTTTCTCCATCGGCTTGCATCAACGCATCGGGAATCCAGCGCGCCGAAAATTCTTGACGACCGACATGCTGAACCACCAGCAGATGCACCGTATTGATTCCCGTATCCAACTCGATGGGCAGAGCCATGCGGTGCCAGAATCCGTCCTTCCACAACCGACGAGGAATTTTTTCCCCCACCGGCCCCGAAACCACCCCGAAACATTCCAACAAAATGCTGTCGGTAGCTGGATATTCAAATTGCAACCACCACCGCCCGTGCTGTTGGGGGTGGACCCGCATGCGAAACAACACTCGCCCCGGTCGATATCCCATACTGGCCCCTCGTTGGGCCACAAATCCCGATTCCGGCAAAGTCCTCCACCCGTGGGGGCTTTGGGGAATCTCTGACGTCCATTTTTCCACATTCCGTGACTCGGGTTGGACATCGACGCGATTTGGTCCCAAGTCCAAAACTCCCGCGCAAAGGCTCCACCAAACAAGCCAAATGGCCACCATCATGATCTATTCAGACCAATTTCTGTCATAGGCCTCCCTTGCTGGCCGCCCAACGCATGAGGTCACGCGTGCTGCGCAAGTCGAGCTTGGCCAACAATCGCGTGGTGTGGGTTTGGACGGAGCTCGCCGAAATCGAAAGTCGCACGCCGATTTCCTTGGGGCCCAAACCTTCCAGCAAGCCATTCAATACATCGCCTTCCCTTTGTGAGAGAAAATCCAACGGAGTGCATTGAATTCGGGGGAACCATTCCTTTCCTTGGACCAGGGCCATGAGGGCATTCTCCAAAACTTCCGGCTCGCTAGATTTGTTGACGAATCCTTTGGCCCCGGCTTCACGCGCTTTCAAGACAAGCTCCGGTGCTTCGTGCATGGTGTAAACCAGAACCGGGGCTTGGGTCCCCGTGTTTTTCAATACATCGAGGCCATTGGACCCAGGCATGGTTTGGTCCATAACCACCAGATCCCAATCCCGGGCAGCGAGTTCTTTCTGAAGGGAGGTGCCATCGGAAACTTCCACCACCCGGGCCTGGGGCCACAAACCATTGACCAAGGCCCGAACCCCCATGCGGATGGCGGAATGGTCGTCGGCAAGCAAGATGGATTCCGGGGTCATGGGTGGAAGCTTCCTGAGGAATGGGAGGCAAGAGATGCAACGGGAAAGGACGCATTTGGGATGGCGAAGTTAACCATTTACTTTCGCGCTCCCTAGGGGGCGTTTGCGCATGGATTCCGCGTTGCGCAAACGAGGGATTTCCTGTTCTCTCTGGTTCGGCGAGACGTTTCCATTTTTGAAATCCACGGATCGAAGCGAGGACGACCGAAGCTCACGTCCGGCCAAAATCACCTGAGAGGCCAAGGAAAGGAGGAAGGCAAGGAAGAGGATCGCCGTGACGCTCACAAAAATTTCCGTTCCTATAAAGTGGATCGATAAAGGGTGGCAAGGTGGATCACCATTTCCCTTCGGCCTTGAATTTCCCGAAAGCGAGTCGAGGACTCTCGCTTTCGCGATTCCTGGAACCGATGGAAGAATTTGCAAAGGTCCTGCAAGAGTAGGGAAAATTCAATGTCAAGTTTTCGCGACAAGGGACCCGGCAAACCGCCAACGCCTTGCACACCGAATGATCATCATCAAGAGGGATGCAAGGGTGGACTGGATATCTTTAATTTTCTGTTGTACATCTCTAATTGTCGAAGGGTTCATCGAAGCGTGTCCGGCCTTCCGCTGGAGGTATCGAAGGGCGGCCATATGTACCCGCTCCTCAGTATTTTTTCGGATTTGATCCGGGTGCATCCCCCAAAACATCGAACGTTAGAGCCTAAAATCCAATGTCATGTTTTCTTGACATTAAAGAGGTTTATATCCGTCATTATTGAGAAGATGCCACCCATCTTATCTTGGCTTGATGCTCACGAAGCTTCTCGTTAGTTTGGCAATGGCCGTAAGCTTCACGCGTTGTGAAACGCCAGCTTCGCTTCAACTCGACAGCACCGCCCGCGACATCGACGGTTCAAATGTCTCGATCCTCAAGTCCTGTGACGACTCCTTGCCTTTGCCGGCCGCCTGGCCCACCTTGCCCGACAAAGGCTTCACGCCCCTTCGTGGCCATTTCCTGAATATTGGGGTTCAGCCCTGTCCCTTCCTGATCCGGATCCACCTCGAAGTCCAACGCGCGGGCCCGTGGTATTTGCAAAGCGAATATCCCGTCCTGGATCAGGTCCAAATTGCCACCGGTTCGAGGATCTCCAAGCACCTGGGATCGGCCCTGCCGTGGAGCCATCCTTTGGGACTGAACACCTTGACAATCCCTGTCACGCTTGATTCGGGAAAATCAGATCTCCACTTAGCCATCTTTGATCCTTCCGGGAGTGTGGTCTTTCCGTTGCGTCTCCTTCCTGAACAAGCGCTGGCTCGGGAAACCCAACAAGCGAACCTTGTCCAGGGAATCTTTCTTGGCGCGTTTTTGATTCTTTTTCTGGCGTCCCTTGCGGCAGCGTTCATTTTTCGAAGGGCCGCTCATTTCTATTACTCCTTCCACCTCTCCCAAGCGTTGGGGTATGCCCTGGTGCATTGCAACCTCGCCTTCCCTTGGTTTTGGTCGAACCACCCAGAGATCAACCAGTGGTGCCTGACATTTTTTGCCCTGACCACCGGTGCCAGCATGGGACTTTTCGCCAACTCCTGGATCAATTTTTCCGGGCATTACCGAAAACTCGGGCGAATCCACGCAGGGATTGCGTGGGGACTGTTGGGGTGTGCCGCCCTGCATCCTCTTCATCCTTGGTTCCCAAGCCTCTTTCAAATGCTTTATCGAACGCAATTGATGGCCCTTTCGGGGATCGTGATGACCAGTATCGGTTTGGGAGTTTCTGCCAGCCTCGCCTGGAAAGGACACCCCAGGGCGCGAGAATATTTGGTCGCGATCTCTCCGTATTTCCTCACGGCGGCGTTTTCGATTCTGTTGATCGAAGGCGATTTGGAGGGGAATTACGAAACCCAATCCTACGCCCTGATGATCGGTTCGCTCCTGGAAATTCTCTTGTTGGGAGGTTTCCTGTTTTCCAGCTTGGGCCGCAACCGACGGCGTCACCAAAAACTCTTGCACAGCCACCGACTCCTTGAAAGCCGACAGATCGTTCTTCGCACCGAAGCCGCCGAGGAAGAACGGCGCGGTCTAGCGCGCGAGCTGCACGACGACATGGGCCAGCGAATTGCGGCCATGCGTTTGATGCTTCGAAGTGCTTCGAATCCCGCAATCCTCGAATTGTTCGGTCAGGAATTGTCCGAAATGCAGGTCACCCTGAGGCATCTGACCCGAAGTTTGCACCCCTTGGAACTGGAGAGGGATGGTTTGGCCAGAGCCCTTGAGGCACTGGCAAGTCGCATGCCCCTAGATGTGAAATTTTTCTCCTCGCCCGACTGGACCGATCCCGAAACACCCGTGGCTATTCACCTCTATCGCA
>CAIKAA010000372.1 GCA_903825275.1 uncultured Fibrobacterota bacterium
ACGCGGAGCTTCAGCGGCTCGCCGAAAAGGTTGGCCACGTCCACATAGGCCTGGTTAAAGGTCAGGAAGTTCTTCGCGGGGTCGCGGGGAGACTCACCGCACAGGCGGTTCGCATCGCCCAATGGATCGCCCAGCGCAAAGACGTTCAAAGCCGGTTTTCAGTTCAACAAATGGACACGTGGCTTGATGACTCCCTCTCCTTTTCCCAGGATGACGTGACTTGAATTCATTCCTCTTCCGCCTTTCCCTTTTTGCGGGATTCGCGATTCTATCGTTGGCAAAACATACCGAATGCCAGAATATGTCTCAAATGCGTGCGGCGAGAGACTCGTCAGAATCTGACATGGCGAACCCGTCGCGCTCCAAATCCAGCGAGCCCTCAGCCGGACTGCTTCAACTCGACACATCCACCTTCATCTCGGATTCGACCAAGTTCCCCCTCTCGGATCTAGAACGCCTGACCACCGATTCGACACCCCTGATCTCGTTGGATTCGGCCTTTTCGGTGATGATCCGGGGCAACCACGATTTACAGCAAGCCCATGCCAGGTGGACGGCCAGCCGCGAGGGCATTCGCGCTGCTTGGGGATCCTTCGAACCGCGATTGGTGGGTCGTTACAACCACCAGGAAACGGGACTTCCCGGACCCTTGAACGAGCTCAAAGAGGAATACAAACTCAGCTTCCAGGGACAACTCCCGACCGCCACCCAATACGACGTCGGCATGCGCCATTCCAACAACCTGTACAGCACCACCCTCTCAGAGGTCTTCGCGGGCGCCTCGCTTCGTCAGCCCTTGATGCGAGGGCTGCTGTACGGTGGACCGTTGATGGCTCTGCAATCGGCGCACGCAGAGGAGCGAAAGGCTTACCACGAATACCGCATCCAACTCGCCGAGGCCATTGCCAAACTGAATTCGGCGTTTTGGGAGTGCATCTACACCTCCCAGTTGCTGCATTTCGAGGAAGGATCGGTCCGCATCGCGCGCGATCTGCTTCGCGATGGAAGTCAAAGGATCGCCACTGGCAAAATTTCGCCTTTGGACCTGGAAAAACTCGCCTCGGAATTGGCCGTGAGGCTGTCGCGAAAACTCGACGCCCAACGCATGCTCCAAGACGCCCAAAACCAGCTGACAACCCTGCTTTCCAGCCCTCATTCTCCTTGGATCGGTCCGGTGCGATTTCAACTCCCCAAGGCCGTGAAACTCGATGCTGATCGAATTCAAACTGACTCATTGGTCGAATCCTTCCTCGTGTGGAACCCCGAATATCTGGCCCAAAAAAGCGAGGTCCGCCGTCTGGAAATTTCGGTAAATAGCCATCGACAGGCACGGCTCCCGAGCATTGATCTGATCGGCTCGGCCGGGTGGTATTCCACCGCAAGAAACGGTCCCACCGCTCGCCATGAATTCGAGGACCGTCCCCAACCGCAATTTTCGGGTGGTGTCGAGTTCGAAATCCCGCTGGCGGGGAACCTCAAGGAAGCCGCGTTGACCCAGTCCGAGTATTTGGGATTGCGCGCGGCCCAAATCCATCTTTCCCAAATCGCGCTCAAGTGCCGCAAGGACCAAAAGCTGTGGATCGATCAGATCCGACAATTTTTGGACCAATCCCGCCAAGAACGCACCACAGTGACCTACCACCACCGGGAATTGCAATCAGAATTCCAAAAGCTCGCCGCTGGAAAAAGCAATTACCACCTTCTTTACGACATCGAAGAAAAACTCCACGACGCCCAAAAGAAATTGCTGGAAGTGATCCGATCCTACGAGATCGGACAAATCGAACTCCAGCGCAGCCGAGGACTGCTTTTGCGAGACAACAGTCTGGAAAGCCTGAGCGACGACCAGCCCCTTTTGGTCGACAAGCTTTTGGACGGCGCCTACCTGGAACCCTAGGATTCGAGGGCGGGACATTCCGGTATGGAATAGGATTTCCAAGAACCGCATTCCTCTCGATAGATGCTTCAGCATCATCCGGTCCAACAAAAAAGCCCGGCTCTTCGCAGAACCGGGCCTTCGTCATTTTTTGTCAAACAACTCCTAGCATGATGCCTGGATCGGGGATGCAGACGCAGCGACCTGACCCCGACAACCACCGGCTCCAAGTGCCAGGGTTGGTCACCTTTAGGTGACAAGGCGTACGCCCAAGACATCCCATTCCGCCTTCGCGGAACGGGAACCCTGGGTACGTCGAGGGGTCAGGAAGCAAGTATGCGCCCCGAGACGGGCGTCAGGCCAGCCGTTTGTTCAGCTCGTCGAGCATCTTCTGGGCGGCCACCGGGATCACGGTTCCTGGCCCGAAGATGGCGGCGGCGCCATTCTTCAACAGGAAGTCGTAGTCCTGGGCGGGAATCACGCCACCGCAGATGATCATGATGTCGGGACGCCCCAGCTTGGCCAACTCGTCGCGCAACTGGGGCAGCAAAGTCTTGTGGCCGGCGGCCAGAGAACTCATGCCCACGATGTGCACGTCGTTTTCAACCGCCTGACGCGCGGTCTCTTCCGGAGTCTGGAACAAAGGCCCAATGTCCACGTCGAACCCGAGATCGGCGTAAGCCGTGGCCACCACCTTGGCGCCGCGGTCGTGTCCGTCCTGCCCCATTTTGGCGATCAGAATGCGTGGACGCCGCCCGTGCTCCTGTTCGAACGTATCGGTGGCCTTGCGGACGTTGGCGACTTCTTCGCCTTCGCCGAATTCGCTGGAATAGACACCAGATATGGAACGGATCACGGCTTTGTGCCTCCCCCAAACCTTCTCGAGAGCGAACGAAATTTCACCGAGCGAAGCGCGAACGCGCGCCGCTTCGATCGCCAGTGCCAGCAAGTTGCCTTGGATTTCTCCCGAAGCAGCCTTGGTGATGGCATTGAGGGCCGCCTGCACCTTGGCCTCGTCGCGCTCGGCGCGCAGTTTGGCGAGGCGCTTGATCTGGGAATCGCGCACGGCGGTGTTGTCGACGTCCAAAATCTCGAGAGCTTCTTCCTGTTCCAAGCGGAACCGGTTGACGCCGACGATCACTTCCTTGCCCGAGTCGATGCGAGCCTGACGGCGCGCGGCGGCTTCTTCGATGCGCATCTTGGGCAAACCGGTCTCGATCGCCTTCGACATGCCACCCAACTCTTCGACTTCCTCGATGAGCTTCCAGGCGCGATGCATCAACTCGTTGGTCAGGGCCTCGACATAGTAGGACCCGCCCCACGGATCGACGATTTTGCAAATCCCCGTCTCGTCTTGCAAGAAGAGTTGGGTGTTGCGGGCGATGCGAGCCGAAAAGTCCGTGGGCAGCGCAATGGCTTCGTCCAAGGCGTTGGTGTGCAGCGATTGGGTGTGGCCCAACGCGGCAGACATGGCCTCGATGCAAGTGCGCGCCACATTGTTGAACGGGTCCTGCTCGGTGAGCGACCATCCC
>CAIKAA010000373.1 GCA_903825275.1 uncultured Fibrobacterota bacterium
CGGCAAGACGTTCACAATGGCCAACATCGCCCAGCAACTGGGTTGGCCGGTGCTGGTCCTCTCGCACAACAAGACGCTTGCCGCCCAGCTCTACCAAGAGTTCAAGGAGTTCTTTCCCAAGAACGCCGTCGAATATTTTGTCAGCTACTACGACTACTACCAGCCCGAAGCTTACCTGCCGACCACCGACACCTTCATCGAAAAAGACGCATCGATCAACCAGGAGATCGAGAAGCTTCGCTTGCGGGCGACAACCTCGCTTTTGACTCGCAAGGACATCGTGGTTGTAAGTACGGTCAGTTGCATCTACGGCCTTGGTTCCCCGCAGGCGTATTTGGAAAAAGTCGTCGAATTGAAGCCCGGACAGAATTTGGAACGCGACGACTTTTTGCACGCCTTGGTCGACATGCAGTACAGCCGCAACGACATCGATCTCAAGCGCTCGACCTTTCGGGTGCGCGGCGACGTGGTGGAAGTCTGGCCCGCCTACGACGACCGGGTGATCCGGGTGGAATTTTTGGGGGACGAGATCGAGCGGATCCGGATTGTGGACTCCCTGACCGGCAACACCATCGACGAGCCTCCCACCGCCGCGATCTTCCCGGCCCGCCACTACCAGACGGGCGACGCCGGCATGGAAGCGGCGATCCAGCGGATCAAATCCGAACTCGAAGAGCGCTTGAAGGAACTCTCGCGCGAAGGCAAGCTGTTGGAATACGAACGGCTCAAAAGCCGCGTGAATTATGACCTGGAAATGCTGACAGAAACTGGCTACTGCTCGGGAATCGAGAACTACTCGCGCCAAATGGAAGACCGCGCCGCCGGATCGCCTCCCAGCACCCTGTTGGACTTTTTCCCCAAACCGTTTTTATTGATCTTGGACGAGAGTCATGTGACGGTTCCGCAAATCGGCGGCATGAGCGAAGGGGATCGTTCCCGCAAGACGACTCTGGTCGAACACGGATTTCGCCTCCCCAGCGCCATTGACAACCGCCCCCTGCGCTGGCACGAATTCGAGGGCCGCATGCCCGCGACACTTTTTGTCTCCGCAACCCCGTCGGCCTACGAGATGCGCCGCACCGGTGGTGAAATCGTCGAGCTGGTGGTGCGTCCCACCGGGCTGTTGGATCCCGAAATCGAGGTGCGCCCCGTCAAGGGCCAGATCGACGATCTGCTGGAAGAAATCCGCAAGCGTCGTGCGGTCAAGGAACGCGTGTTGGTCACCACCTTGACCAAACGAATGGCCGAAGATTTGACCGACTACCTGCAAAAAGCCGGTGTTCCCGTGCGCTACATGCACAGCGAAGTGCAGACCATGGAACGCTCCGAAATCATCCGCGGCCTGCGGGCCGGAGAGTTCGACGTGCTGGTCGGAATCAACCTGTTGCGCGAAGGCTTGGATCTTCCGGAAGTCAGCCTAGTCGCCATTTTGGACGCCGACAAGGAAGGCTTTTTGCGCAGCACGACCTCCCTGATCCAGACCAGCGGCCGCGCCAGCCGCAACCTGAACGGAAGGGTGATCTTCTACGCCGACCGCATCACCGACTCGATGCGAAACTGCATGAATGAAACCGCTCGCCGCCGCACCCAGCAGGCGGCCTTCAACGAAGCCAACGGCATCGTTCCCACCCAGATCACTCGCAAGATCCACGAGCGGCTTGCCCTGGCTCCCGATCCAGTCGATGAACTTCTGGAAGCGCGCGAAGAAAGCTCCCCGCGGGGTCGCGGAAAAAAGCCAGGCAAGATGGGGAAGGCCTCCTCGAAAATGGCCGCAAATCTGGCGGGAGGCCGCGATGGTGACGCCTGGGACGACACCCGGGAACTGGAAAAGCGGATGCGCCAAGCCGCCGCCGAGCTCGACTTCGAGCGCGCCGCCAAGCTGCGCGACCGGGTCCGGGAGCTGGTGGGGGGGTAGATTGGTCGCAAATTTCTGGCGGTTTCAGAATTTTGCGATACATTTTTCTGAAAGCGATAGAATATTGCGACTCAATTTTCTGAAATGAGTTCTATTTTTCGATCATGAGCCGCTACCGAGCCGGGTTTCCGCCCCAGCAGAGCTTTTTCTTGTTCGGACCACGCGGAACCGGGAAATCCACTTGGGTCCACCAAGCTTTGCCCGACGCCCTCCACATCGACCTCCTTCGACAAGAGGTTTGGCGCGAGCTGGACGCGCGTCCTGAGCGATTGAGAAACCTGCTAGAAGCCCATCCCGACAAGGAATGGATCTTTGTCGATGAAATCCAGAAAATCCCGGCCTTGCTCGATGAAATCCATCGCGCCATCGAAACCCAACCCGGTCGCAAATGGGCACTGACGGGTTCCAGCGCGCGAAAGCTCCGTCGGGGATCGGTGAACCTTTTGGGTGGACGTGCCTTGCAACGGGAAATGCACCCTTATTTGGCGCACGAATTGGGGGAGGATTTCGATTTGACCAAAGCTTTGCACACCGGCATGGTTCCGCTGATTTGGGAATCACCCGACCCCAAAGCAACCTTGTCGACCTATGCCGGCATGGTTCTGCGTGAAGAAGTCCAGGCCGAAGGGTTGGTCCGAAACCTGTCTGCTTATTCCCGCTTTTTGGAAACCCTCTCGTTTTCTCAAGGCGCGGTCCTAAATCTCTCGAACGTCTCGCGCGAATGCGCGGTCGACCGCAAGACGCTGGACGGCTACCTGTCGGTCACCGAAGACTTGTTGTTCTGCCACCGACTGCCCGTGTTCACCAAGCGTGCGCGACGGGAATTGTCTTCTCACGCCAAGCTCTACTTGTTCGATGCGGGAGTGTTCCGTTCGTTGCGCCCCAAGGGGCCCTTGGATTCACCCGAAGAAATTGATGGGCAATCGTTGGAAAGCTTGGTCTTCCAACATCTGCGCACCTGGGTTGGCATGCGAGGCCACCAGGAAACGCTCCATTTTTGGCGTACCCGCACCGGCACAGAAGTCGATTTTGTTGTGTATGGAGAAACCACTTTCCTGGCTTTGGAAGTCAAGAACGCGAGCCGGATCCAGCACGCAGATCTGCGCGGTTTGCGCGCCTTCCAGGAAGACTACCCCGAAGCCCGTTGCGTGTTGCTCTATCGCGGACGAGAGTGCCGCATAGAAAACGGAATCCTGTGCATTTCCGTCGAGGACTTTCTTCGCGGAGTGGATCCCAAAATGGAACTGTCTACGACAATGGGCTCCTGACAGAATCGGTTCATCCCTACGGCAACATGGACAACAGTGTCCGCGCCGGAACCACCGTCGGCCGTTCCCGCAAGAACGGATCAGCTTGCACGAATTCCAGGTCTCGCACCACCTGAAAGGCATGTGGTGCCTGGATCTGGTCCTGAAAATGCCGCAACGATGGACTGAGGACAGTATCTGACACCTTGGCTTCCACCAAAAACCAGGGTTTTTCGTCGCGAACGACCAAAAAATCGACCTCGCGTTTTTCCTTGTCGCGCAGGTAGCGCAACTCGAAATTTCCCAATCCCTGATCGGTCCAAGTCTCCACGGCCTTGAGCAGATGGCAGGCCACCAGACTTTCGAACCGGGGACCGTCGTCGGGAACCTCGCTCCAATCGCGCAAAAACCATTTTGGTTCCTTGCGCAGCGATTTCGCCACGCTGAAAAACCACGGACGCACCAAAAGGCCGTAGTGGAGCGATACCAACAGTTCCACCCATCGCTTCACGGTGTCCACCGAAACTTGGATGTCTTGAGCAAGGTTGGACAAGACCAGTTGCCCCCCCGAACGATCGGCCAAGAGCTTGGCGAGCATTTCCAAGTGGCTCAACTCGTGGATGCGCGCCAACTCGCGCACGTCTTCGCGCAGAAGTTGTTGTCGACGCAGGCCTCGCCAGCGATTCGTAAACCGATCTTGTCGCCGCACAAACGGCTCGGGGAATCCTCCATGACGCCAAAGCGCGTCCCAATCCGTGTCCGAAATGGGCGTAGGCGGCGCCAACAGCTCCTCCGAAACTTGGGGATGAAGAATTTCCCCCACCGAAAACGGATGGATTCGGTACAGGAAATATCGACCCATCAAGCTATCGCCGCCCTTGCGCCACACATCCAACTGCGAGGAACCCGTCACCAAAATCCGCGCCTGCTTTTCATAGGTGTCGAAAAAGCCTTTTAAAAACGACTTCCAGCGCGAGTGCTTGTGCAGCTCGTCAAACGACACCACGGGAAGAGATTCGCCCAACCGTTCCAGCCCGATCCGCTCGGCAACCGCATCCGGCCCCTTCAAGATCAAGGCCCGATCATCCAGATTGTCCCAATCGAGGTAAACCCCAAGGGGCCGGCACAGGGAGGTTTTGCCCACCTGCCGCGCCCCAACCAGAAACGCCATCTGGCGATTTTCCGCCCTGTGCTGTGCCAACAGTGACTCGTAAAGCCGCGCTTGGGTCATGGACCAAATATAGCATTATCGTAATTTAGTACGGACTATTTTACGATATAGGTGAATTTTTCAGAGGATTGGATCTCCCACCAGCTTTTCCCGGACTCCCCCACCCCCAACGAAAAAGGCCGGGACCCCGCTTGTTTCTTGGGTTTCCCGGCCTTTGCTGGACCTTCTCGGTCTATCTCAAAACGGAGGGGGAGACTGTCGAACTGAATCCGCAAACATCGATATTCATTGACTCAGCAGCAATTCCAAATTCTGACGAATATCTGAAGGTACCCATAAGGTACCCAATTCAAATTGATGAATTTGTTGGCTACCCCAAGCCCCCTGTCCCCACCACTGAAACAAGCCTTTTCTTGCCAAAAAATATTTTTGGCCGCCCCTAAAATCCTGATTTTGCCGCAATTCTTTGATGCTCACATGACACAGCCTTGATCCTCCCCACAATTCCTAGCCACTCTCTCAATCTTTCTCACCACGCAACAGAAAGCACAAAGCATTGGCAATTTTCATGCTCCAACTTGGAATACTCTGATTTACATCGTATATTTAGATCCAGATATCCTTCCTCTGATCTGGAGAACTCATGGAAGACGAAACAACGATCATTGCCAAAACGATCTATATCCAACTCGGTGGAACCGGGTTCTCTCGGATGATCGGAATGTTGACCCCGCTCCTTGTCTCCGAAGACTCCGACAAAGCCGAGGTCACCGCTACGTTCCGCTGGCGGGCTCGCTCCAAAGGTGGCGTCAATCTGATGGCCGTGACTCTTGTTCAAGCCCTGGACACCTATCGCGTCCAATTCGGACGCATTCACGGGGACCAAGTGTAACCGCTCGGTGATCCGCTCTTAGCATTTCCTGAATTGATTTTAACGCTTCCGAAGTCCACCACTCCGGAGGTCGCAACATGTCTTGTATTCCATCCCACCGTCATCTGGTCAACATCCAGAATTGGCTCACTTGTTC
>CAIKAA010000374.1 GCA_903825275.1 uncultured Fibrobacterota bacterium
ATGGTCGCCATCCTCGGCAGTTACCACGAGGGCACCTCGAAATTGCAGCATTTCGGAAATCATCACGCGAAGCACGTGCTCATCGTCCATGACCAAAAATCGGCGGCCACTCAAATCGGTGGCGGGCTGTGCGCTTCCGGTCGCGACCTGTGGTTCCACTTCGGTTGCCGGGAGGATTAATCGAAAACACGCACCGCGGGTGGATGGCAAACATTCGATCTTGCCGCCATGGCGGGTGACGATGGAGTGACAGGTGGCCAAGCCCAAACCAGAACCACCGGCTCGAGTCGTGAAATAGGGGTCAAAAATTCGAGTTCGGATGGATTCTGGAATACCCGGTCCGTCATCTTGGACATCGATCTGCAAATACATGCCCGAACCCAAGCCCGGAATTTCGCCCAGATCGAGGGACCTGTTGGTGATCACCAGTTCCAGGCTTCCTCCGTTGGGTTGCCAGTGACAGGCATTCACCGCGAGGTTTTGGAAGACCTGTCCCATCTGGGTTTCATCTGCCAGCAAATTCAAAGGTTTCCCGCTTGGGGATAAATGCCATTTCAACGGGTGGACTCCCACCGAAGATCGGATGGCTTTGTTGAGGAAAGGGATGGTCGCCAAGGGTTTGCAAACCGGTGTTCCGCCGCGAGAAAAGGTCAGAAGCTGTCCTGCCAAGGACTTGCCTCGGAGACAGGCGTCGCGGGCATCGACCAGTCGATTTTGAGCACGGGTCGACTCCATCTCGGGAAGTTCCATCAGGATTTCCACACTGCCCAAAATGGCGGCCAGCAAATTGTTGAAATCGTGGGCGATGCCACCCGCCAAAATCCCCAGCGATTCGAGACGTTCCTGGTCGGATTTGCGTAGAGCTTCCTGGGTCAGGCGTCGGTCCAAAATCCTCGCGACCAAGGCGCAGTAGGTCGAAATCAGATCCATCTTGCTCGGGTCAAGGGGTTCACATGTTTTCCCGGGGTCTGTGAACAACACCGCCAGGGTCCGATCACCCACGTTGAGGAAATGGGTGGCATTCCAACCTTCGGCGAATTCGACCTTGGTTCCATCGGGCTCGATCCAGGTCATGGGAAAGGGTTGGAACGCATCCCAACGGCGTCCGACTTTCTTTGCAGTCCCTCTCTCTCGCTCATAGGGAAGATGGGAATCGCAATCATAGACTCCCTTGTGCTCATCGGTCGTGTGTCCCTCCCAATCGGTCCCCCAAGTGCCTTGGAATCGCGGAGAGGACTCCTCGGTGGCGACGTACAGTCCCGCTCGGGCCACGCCCAACCGCTCGCGCGCGAGTTCGACGATGCGACGGTGCAAGGTGTCCAGATTGTCGTAGGCAAGCAGTTCGTCGGCGGCAGCCAATACCTTTTCCAGCCCGCTGGAAAGCTGGAATTCGCGGTTTTCGGCGAGTTTTCGTCCCGCCAAATGTCCGAGCAAGGAGCAATACAGGGTCATCAAATCTTGCTGATGAGGATCTAGCGGGCGGTTGGTGATCGCCGCATCCTGGAAAAAGCAACCCACATTGCCATTGGGCCCGGCGATCGGGATGATGGTATTCCAGCCAAAACCTTCCTGCTGGGTGCCATTTTCGGTCCAGGTGATGCGAGGAATGTCGGTGCGGACGCTCCATCCATCCAAATCCTTGAAGGACCGGTCCAGGGTGGTCTCCAATTGGGACAAATCGCAATGGAAGGCGTGTTCGTCGGTGGTGTTGCCCTCCTTGTCGGTGCCAAACGTCCCCCGCAAGCTTGCCTCGTCGAAGTCCAATAGCCACAAGGCACAACGTTCGACCCCTAACTCCGATCGAGCCAATTCGACCCCGGTCCGGATCAGGTCGTCCAGGTTCTCGATGGGCAAAAGAGCTCGGACGCAGCCCAAAATCTTTCCGATAAACGGATCGTTCGTCCCTCCGAGTGAGTAGCTGGACTGGTCATTCATACCGCACGATCATACTATCGGGTTCGGGCACTTATCCAGTAGTTCCAGTTTCCGCGAGATTGGGGACACTGGGAACTTCTTTTGGCCCAAACGCCACCGTTACATCGATCGGCTAGAAGGGGATGGGGTGGGATTGGAGGACGCCGTCCCCATCGGGGAAGAAAATGATTGGGTTGGAATTGCTTCTGGGTGATGACGATCGGACCCTAGGAGTCTGTGGAGAAGGGCCTTGGACGTAGGGAGGATTTCTACCCTTCTCGAGAATGAGCGACGATTTTTGTCTTGATCTCAAAGTCCGTGATTACGAATGCGACCTTCAGGGCGTCGTCAACAATGCCGTTTACCAAAACTACCTGGAACACGCCCGCCACGAGTTTCTGCTGGCCCGAGGCCTCGATTTTGCGGCCCTGGCGGCCCAAGGAGTCTTTCCCGTGGTGGTTCGCGCCGAACTCGACTTCAAACGGTCTTTGCGGCCCGGCGATGAGTTTCGGGTGACGGTGCGTTGTGAGATGGAAGGCCGGATCCGGGTGATTTTTTGGCAGGAAATTCACCGCCGCGAGGGGGATTTGGCTCTGATGGCCAGGATCGTCGCGACGGTGTTGGATTCACGGGGTCGGCCAAAAATTCCCGAAGGCCTGATCGAAAAGTTGGTGGGAAACCGCCGGTAAGGGATCTCGGCCCCTCGCGATTTCGTTTCCCTTCGATCAACGGATCAAGAGACGGCCCCCTTCCGTTCCAAGGATCCTGCCAGAAGCGAACGGTCGAGTGGCTCTGCCGTCAATAGAGTATCGTTTGGAATCATCTTGGTGCGAAGGCGTGGGGCGAGCCTGTGTGGCCCCGGTGACCCACTGGTTTGCCCAGGTGTAGAGAGTATCGTATCCGGTCTTCTCGACACCGAAAACCAAGGCGACAAGTTCCCCGTTGCCCAAATGGTTGGGCATCGAACCGCCTTCGGTGGACAAGCAGAAAAAGCAGGTTCCAAATTGGAAGCCGCTCAAAACCGTCGAATCATGAGGGGCAAGCCGGAATCCCGCGACACCATATCCACCATGGGCATGCAAATCCTCCCGATATCCCGTCTCGACTTTGATGTTGGAAATGGTTGAGTACCAGTCGTGGAAGATTTGAGAGGGGGAATAGAACAGGACCTCGTTGTAGCTGCTGATGGGAGACAACTCGTAGGCCAATACGATCGGGGCGGAATCATTCGAAAGATTTCGAACTCGGGTGGTCGTGACGGTGCATCCCTTGGTGTTCCCGGCACAGATTGTGTCCGGAGAGAACCGAAGCGGTCCCGCCAAAAGCGGAGCGGTGAGCAGGATGGCCAGGAGGAAGAGTTTGTGCATGGTGGATTCTTTCCGAGGAGATGGGATTGCCTGTTGGAAAGTTCGCTTTGCAGGGGATATTGCACAAGCCGATGGGGCCTCAAAAGTGGGCATGATTGGTAGTACAAACCGATCAATGCCCGAATCGTTCTTTGGGATCTTCGGCAAAGAATTCGGCGAAGGGGATCCCGCCAGGTCCGATCAGCATGGGGTGCGCCTCGGGCCAACGCTTGCAGAATTCGCGCAAGCCCTTGGGGTTTTCGGGTTTGCCGCTCTTGATCTCGAGGGCCCACAAGCCTTTGGGACTTTGGATCACCAAATCGACTTCCCAAAATTTGTCGCGCCACCAATAGAGCTTGGCGCCAGTGCCGTCTAGCTCCTGCACCAGGTGGGCCAAAACGGCGTTCTCGATCATTCGGCCACGCCAGGTTCGATCTGTGTCAAAATCTGTCCGGCGTTTCCCGGAAAGGGCCGAGGCCAAGGCGTTGTTTCGCACCACCAGCTTGGGGCTTGATCCCCGCTTGCTTTGGATTCCGGGGCGCCAAGCTTCTAGTCCGGTCACCAAAAAGGCGCTTTCCAAAAGGTCTAGATAGGAGGCCAGGGTGACGGTGTTTCCGGCGTCTTGCAAACTTCCCAGCATTTTGGTGTAGGAAATGCATTCGGCGGGATGCAAGCAAGCTAGACCAAACAGGTTTCGCAACAAGGTGGGTTTGCGGATGGGCTGCATCTGCAGGCAATCGCGGGCCATGGCGGTCTCGATCAGAGAATCGCGGATGTGGCCGCGCCACAATTCGATCCGGTTTTGAAGCTTTGCGATTCCAGGGTAGCCACCGAAAAAAAACCAATCCTCCAAGCCGATTCCAAAGGCATCGCGCATTTCGGAAGGACTCCAGTGTCCAAACCGATGGAGCAAAAACCGTCCGGCCAGGGATTCGGATAGCCCGTGCTGCATCATCAAGGCCGAGGATCCGAGCACCAAAACATGGATCCGATCGTGCTTCCGCCCATCCCAAAGAAGCTTTAGGGTTTCGCTCCAGCCCTGCACCTTTTGGATTTCGTCCAGAATCAACAGACATTTTGTGTCACCATTGGAGGCGGCCTCGGCCCGTTCCCACTGTGCCGTGATCCATTCGGGGCCGTGTTGAACCGGCGAATCGGCGCTTTCCACGACCGAGGCCCAACCCAGATTGCGGGCGATTTGCAGAGATGCGGTGGACTTGCCGATTTGACGTGGGCCAACCAGAACATGGATCCAGGGAAGTCCTTCCCCCAAAAGGGATTGGACCTCATTTGCTCGGGGTCGCAAGTATTCGGATTGGGATAAATCAGGCATTGATCAAGCAAATGTACTCTTCTAGTGAGTAAAAATAATCATCTATCTAGTAAAAAGTTACATTTCAAAAAAAGTCCGCCTCCAAGGGAAGCGGACTTTCGGGCTCAAATTAGGACAAGGTTTTGGTTAGACGCCGCTGGGAAGCAAGGCGTTGTACTGGTCCAGAGAGCCATTGTCCATGCAGCACTGAATGATCTGTTTGCCCAACGGATCCAGCTCTGGCGATTGGAACTGGGACAGTTCCTTGCGGAAGAAGTTGAGCAGGATCTCGGCACCCTTGTCATAGGCTTCTTCGCCGACTTCGGGCTGGGTCTCGGGCTGGAGGAACCAGCGCGGGATCATGCTGCCCTCGATTTGCATGTGCCAAGGAGCGTAGCCAAGCAGCGGGCAGCGAGCGGCCACCAACTGGTCGGGGCGGAACCGGGCTCCGCCACGGCGAGCGAGGTATTCGCGGGTCAGCCACGAGCTCATGAAACCGATCTTCCAAGCACCAATGTGCTGGTTGGGGATCAGGATGTTGCGCGTGTCCGGAGTGTTGCGAATCTGCTCCAGCAACAGGTTGGCTTGGTCCACACGGCGACCCGTGCAGAACGGCCAGTAGGAACCGACGCCTTCCGAGCCCATCCCGCCGGTGACGTCGACGATGGACGGATTGGCGTGACCGCGAGGGGCTACCAATCGCCAGAGCCAAGCCAAGGACGGTGGAATGACATGCAAGAGTCCCATGATTCCGTAGCTGGGAGCCTGCTTGTGGGTGGGAGGGCAGCGCACGCCAAACGAGCGAACGTTGACTTCCACTTGTCCGTTGTGGACTCCGTGGATCAATCCCCGAGGGATGATCACACGGGGATTCGGACAGGATTTGCCCGGAGCGTCTTCCGTGTGTTCCCAGACCAACGCCATGCCACCCGGAGCCACGAAGTGGTTCAAGTACAACAGGGGCAACCGGGAGTTCAGGCACATCTCTTCCAAGTGCGGATCGGTCCCATAATGGGTGATCATGTCGGTTCGGACGAACCAACCGGCTTCGGCGTCGGCGACGTGCAGACGGGTTTTGCCCGCATTGTACTTGGTGTGCGCCACGCCCATGTCGTCCATGGCGGGGTAGAGCTTGCAAGCGGTGGGAAGCGTGAGGTAGCGCTTTTCGCCGGTGATCGTGTGGACGCCCAAAAGCAAACGACCATCGGCTTGGCGATGGATGTGCTCGAGCATTTCCGACTTGCCGCCGCCCGAGGCACCTTCGTGCATGAAGCTCACGATGTTGTCGTAAGGAGTTTCCACCAAAACCGCCGAGCAGTGGTTGGTGACCCAGCCTTCTTTCTCGCCCTTGTCGATCAAGGTTGAGTAGATGCCCTTCTTTGCGGAGGGGCCTGGGTAGAGGTTGTACGAGAAAATCTCTTGGTAGTCCGCCTTGCGGTTGTGGACCACGACCTGCTTGTTGGCAAAGTGCGTGTGGCGGAAGGGAGGAGCCACAAAGACAACAGCGCCACTGATTTCGAAATTTTCAGGGACGGCATGACCCGGGACAAAGCCTTGCAAATCGGCGAGCATGCCCGCGAAAAAACCCGCGTTGCGAGGACAGATCACCAACGACCCGTAATTCAATTCATCGGGGCCCGAGAAGAAGGGCATGACGATGAGTTCGCGCTGGGCCAGCCAGTCGAAAGTTTCTTTGCGGGTCTCGTCGAAACTCTTGCCGAATTTCTCGAGATAGGTGGGCTTGTCGGTGGGCTGGTCGTCGGCGATGACCATGGCGTCGGGATCGCGACGGCGCATGGAAACGTCGGGGTAGTTGACCGAAACGCCGTTGAGCGCCTTGACGACGTTGGCTTCGATCACACGGCCCTTGCCGGGAATCTCGTAGGCAACGGTGTAGGTTCCCAAATCTTCGCGGTTGCCCACGGTCCAATCTGTGGAGCCAATTTCGCGACCCAAGGCCCAATCCAAAAGGTCTTCACGACGCTCGGGAACGTGGATGGCTCGTGCTCGATTCAAAAGGTCGACCACGTCTTGTGGCAGTTTCAGCGAACGCCAGTTCTCGCGAAAATTGATCACACCCATGCCTACTCACTCCTTCTGGCTGAAACCGATTGTGGACAGAAGCATCCAAAATAGACATCCCCCCCCAGATCGCAAAGGGCGATTCTGGCCATCAGGGTACCCGATTGGATTTCTATTGTGCCAGACGATTCATGTCCACCCTCCTTCTTTACCTCCTGATCTCGCTGAGTGGAGACAACTCCCTACCGGGAGTCTCCATCGGCCAAGAGTTGACCGATATCCACCGGGGGATGCATTCCCGGAGCATGGGCTATTTGGATGTGGGCCAGATGCAGGACTTGCGACCGGTCGACCAAGCCGAACACCAGGCCTATGGTCGATTGACGGGGTTTCAGGAAACTCGAAGAATCACCATGATCATGATGGGGCCTGATTCCACGGCGATCACCCGTTTGGGGCTGATGGGCAGCTGGCAAACCGGTGGCTGGACTCCGGATGTCTATCTGACGAGTCCTCCTTCCTTGCACCAGCAGGTTCACCGCTGGGCGGCGGGGTTGGCGGGGTCGAGGACAGACCAAGGTTGGTTTGTTACGGGAGGATGGTTCCATACCGATCCGGTGGAGTGGAAGGACGATTTTGGGTACCGAACCCAAGACCCCCAGGACGATGTTTGGAGCTCGGGAAGATTTCGTCGAATCGGGGCCTTGGCGGTACTGGGCAGCGAGGGCTTTCATTTGGCTCGACTCTCTTACTTGCCTGATCCGACCGTTTTCAACAAATACGATCATGTTTGGTTTTGGCCCCAAGTTGAGGGAGCCTTGGTTTGGGAAGATTCCGCCTGGAATCCCTGGAGCAATACCAATGCCTTGGGTGCTGAATTGCGGGTTCCCCTGCTGGGTGACCGCCTATTGGGCCGACTCCACGCCGGTCAAGACGGATTCCGTCTGGCGCAAATTCAATCGAATCTCGATCCCCAAGGCAATGTCGGTGTCGATCTTTCCTGGTCGCGGTCCCGAGGAACCGATGGTTTGGGATTGCGGTTTCGAGCGCCCCTCCTCACCTTTTCCTACAACGATCCTGACGATGTCGCTGCCTTTGGAATGTCCCACAAGGGGATCGTTTGGTCGCTGCGCTTCATCATGACCTGGGAAAATACCGACGTTTGGTACCACCCTGGCCGTCGACCGGACGGGGGAGCATCGCCATGAAATTCAGAGGTTTGATTCCGAAGGCATTCCTCGGATTGGCGGTGGTCCTGTTGGGGGGCTGTCTGGTCGACCTCTATGGGGGCACCCCGCGGTTGCAATACAAGAACTCGACGCCCTTCCAAATTCTTACGGTGGGAATTGGCGATCGAGACCGTCCCACCTGGAAACACGACTTTGAACCAAGGTTGAAAGCCGGGAAAAGTTCGGAGGTCATCGATCTCCCGACAGCGGGTGATTTCCAAATGTGGATCCACATTTCTGACACACTTGCAGGGTGGGATACGGTGTTGATTCGGCAAGACCGACTGGAAATGGGAGATTTTCGACTGGTGGAAGTTTCCGGGGACAATCGATCAAACCTGCACAGTTCTCCCTAAAATCAAACCACAGGTTTCTCCCCACGCCAATCCACAAATTGTGGATAAGTTGGTGGAGAAGTGTGTTTACTGACTGGGATTTTTGGGGAGTTGGGGATTTCCAGCGTGATAGAGTCGCTCGAAGTCCGCTAAAACCGCCTTTTCCTCGGGGGTGTAGGAGGCTGGGGTCTGGGGTGGTTTTCCCTGCGCATAGGCTTGGCTGGCCAGCATGACATCCGCGAGGATTTCTTGAATTTTTCCGATCGCCACGGATTTAAACATTCCCAGGTTCATGATCGTGTTCACAAAGGCATTGGCTGGGAACATCGTGAACCGAATGCTGTAGCAGGTTAAATTCGAACCGGGTGAAGGCGGCCAGGCGCGGAATTCAATCACCACATTGCCGATCAATTTCCATTTCAAGACGGTCACTTGGCCTTGTCCCCAATAAACTCGTTCCCGATGGTCGTCCCGAATCCAAAGCTGACGGGCCTGTCCGGACAAATTCCGTCCATTGGTCCCCTTGAAAAACAAGCTGTCCAGGGGATTGGGGTATTGGGCGGTGTACTGGGTGCCTCGATAGCTGTTGATCAGCTTGGCCGCCAAGGGAATGTTGGCCATCATCAAGTCGAGGGCCGCCATGGGCACGGGTACAGTATCGACCACCACATACATGACGTGGTATTTCGACCCCATGAACCGATACATTTCCATTGCATCGGCATTGACCGGATAGATGTCCCGGCGTGAAAACCCCCGAACCCATCCGCAATAGGTTTGATCGAGTTCGACGCCCTTGACCGGGGCCGAAGTGGCCTCGGTGCAACTGGCGGTGACGTCTAAAACCTTGCAGGTGCTCAAGAGGTTGCAATAAGCGCGCTGGGGCGTCGGCTGATCGGGATCAGGGGTGGCTTGCACCCCGTGCACCAAACAAGCCAAGAAGGCCAACAGCCGGAAGGGATGCTTCACTCGAATCAGCCTTGGAAGCGGCGCACGAGCAGGGTCGCGTTGTGGCCACCAAATCCGAAGGAGTTTGAGAGGAATGCATCCACAACAGACTCGCGAGCCACATTGGGGACGTAGTCCAAATCACAAGCCGGGTCAGGAACTTCCTGGTTCAAGGTGGGATGGACGATGCCCTTTTGGATGGCCATCAAGGCCGCAATCAGCTCCACCGAACCGGCGGCACCCAACAGGTGACCAACCATCGATTTGGTGGAGTGCACCATGAGCTGGCTTGCGTGATCTCCGAAGCACCGCTTGATGGCCATGGTTTCCCCTTTGTCACCCAACGGGGTGGAGGTGCCATGGGCGTTCACCAACTGGATTTGGGAGGGATTCATTCCAGCCTTGTCCAAAGCCATCTTCATGGCGCGGTAGCCGCCTTCCCCCTCGGGGTGAGGGGCCGTGAGGTGGTAGGCGTCCGCAGATTGGCCAAAACCCACCAATTCGGCGTAAATCTTGGCCCCGCGAGCCTTGGCGTGCTCCAATTCTTCCAGCACGATGACGGCTGCGCCTTCACCCATCACAAAGCCATCGCGTCCGTTGTCGAAGGGGCGACTGGCGGTGGCGTCGTTTCGGGTGCTCATGGCCTTCATGTTACAAAAGCCAGCGTAGGTCAGCTCGGCGATGGCCGCTTCCGAGCCACCCGCGATCATGATATCGGCATCGTTGCGGCGGATGATTTCCGAGGCTTCCCCGATGGCGTGGTTGGCGGTGGCGCAGGCCGTGACCACCGACAAATTCGGGCCCTTCATGCCGTACTCGATGCTGAAAAAGCCCGAGAGCATGTTGGGGATGATGGCGGGAATCAAAAACGGGGTCACCCGCTTGGGACCGCGGGCATCCAAGGTGCGTTGTTCCTTGGTGATGGTGGCCATGGCTCCGATGCCGGTGCCCAAAATGACGCCAAACCGCTCGGCGACCTTTTCGACCTCGATGCCCGAATCATCCAGAGCTTGCTTGGCGGCGAAATGCCCCATGATCTGGTAGCGGTCCAACCGGGAAACCATTTTGGTGTCCTTGAATGCCGAGGAACCGTCGAAATTCTTCACTTCGGCGCCGACCGTGGTCGCGTAGGCACTGGCATCGAACAGGGTCACGGGGCCGATGGCGTTCTGTCCAGCGGCAAGGGCGGCCCAATAACTCGGGACGTCGTGGCCCAGGGGGTTGACCGTGCCGAGTCCAGTGATGACGATGCGACGCATGGCGATCCTTTCCAAATAGCAACCCCGGAAGAAATTCCGGTGGGTGCAGAGGCGAGAGTGGTTTCCGCCTCATTGCGGCGAGAAAGGTAAGAAGACAAATTCCGCAGCTAGGTCAGGCCTTTGGCTTGCCGAGAAAGACACGGGTTGCCCCTGGGTTGTCGGGCTCGTGGCTGTTGACCAAAGGGTGCCGGTCCAACACCCTTCGGACCACTCCCGATAGGAGTTTGGCTCCGTGGATGATCAACAGGGTTTGCTTCTTGGCCATGAAGGACCGGTGGAGGAATTCTTCCAAGGCTTCTTGGGCATCCACGGAAGTGTACAGGTGCAGATCCAGCTGGGCTTGGGGCTTGAACCAAGTCGGGCCGCCTCGGGGAACGGGCTTTTTCATAACCGTTTCTCGAGGATTTTTTGCCAATGGGAGGTAATCGTGCCCACCGACCTTTCTGGCGAGATCCAAACCGGATCGAGTTTGTTCCGAAACCAGGTTTCTTGGCGCTTGGCGTATTGGCGGGTAGCTTCCAAGATGCGTTCACGGGTGCGAAAGGGAATGGCTGGTTGGCGAACGACCTCGCGAAGTTCGGGGTACCCGATACATCTCCAACACGGTGCATCGGCCGAGTACTGGTCCAAGATTTCCACCTCTTGGCGCCATCCGGACACCAGCATTTGGTCCATCCGCCGCTCCAGCTGTTGGTGGAGGTCGGTACGGGCCATTTCAAGGGCGAATACCTCTGTCTTTGGGGCCAGTGGAGGGTGCGCTGCGGAAACAGCTCCCTTGGCGACTAGGATGGCTTTTTCCAGGGCCCGCAACAGTCGTACAGGGTTTTGGTAGGCGTCGTGGGGAGGATCCGAGTTGAGCGACAACAGTTCTTTCCAAAGCGGTTCACGCCCTTCCAGTTCCCAGCGGTTTTGCAAGGTTTGCCTCAAAACCGGATCGGGTGCGGGAATGGGATCGAGCCCATTTTTCAAGGCCAAAAGGTAAAGGCCGGTCCCGCCGACGGCCAACAAATCGGGGCCGGGGGTTTCCAACACCGCTTCCGTTCGTTCGAGGAAGGCGACCACGGAATCGTTCTCTGTGGGAGCGATGCATCCGACCAGGTGATGTTTGGTTTGGGCTTGCTCGGCCAAGGTGGGTGCGGCGGTGCCGATTTCCATCCCGCGACGGGACTGTCCGGAGTCACAGGAAAGGATTTCCAGGCCAAAGGCCTGTGCGAGGGCGATTCCCACCGAAGTTTTTCCTGTTCCGGTGGCTCCACCGAGGATTCCCACGATGCGACGCCGTCGATTCTCTACATTGCGACTCCCCATGTTTCAAAAGATGCGTCTGATTTACGGTTTTTATCTGGTCTTGGGACTTGCGATCGCAGGTTTCCTGGGATGGCGCGCGGTTTCCTTTTTCCCCAAAGCCTGGGAACAGTTTGGCGAACGCGGCAAAAAGAGCCTCCATTCGGTTCGGATCGACAGCACCGTCTTTGATGGCGAGCCGGTCTCCAGCCTAGATACCTCGAAGGTTTACCAAGACACGAGCCTTACGGGGTTGCTCTCCCAGTTTGCCTCCGAGTTCGGCATCGCCTCCCGAAAAACCTCCACGGTGCGGGCCGAAGGAGAGGGGATTCCTTTGTACACCTTTGATTTCTGCCAAGGGGTGCCGCTGGCCGAACGAGTCCAAGTCATTTCGGATTCGTTGGCCATCAGGGGATTTCACTTGGATGAATCGTCTGAGCGACCGCGAGCCAAGTATCCGTGGGCGGCTCGGTTGGTTCGCGAAGAACAGGTCGTGGCCTTGGTGCGAGGACGTGCCACCTCGCCTCCAGCCCCGGGGACATTTCGGTTGCATGTTGGATTTTGGTCGGACAGTTTGACCACTCCCGAACTCGCCGCATTGGAAAAGCTTCCCCCAGGAGTTTTGCTGGCCCTTCGGCCCGAAGCGTTTGCGGCCCAGCAACTTTCTGGAATTTCTCGAACCCGGCATCTGGATTTATCCATTTTGCTGCGCGTAGAAACCTCGCTACGGCCTGTGAGCCTCCAGGAAAAGACTCACGTTTTGCTGCATCACGATGCCAAGACCATCAAAGGACGGATTTTGATCTCCGATTCCGTAAGGTCACTGGCCAAGGGAATTGTGGTGTTGGATGGCGATCGCGGATCTCGCGATCCAGGATTGGCCGGGCGTCTTGTGGCCTTTTTAAAGGACAAAAATTGGTGGATTCTGGACGCGACCAACACTTCGGCATCGCGGCTGGAAGAGGCGGCAATGACCGCCAGGGTCGGGATCTTGCCACAGGTCCGCAAAAGCGAAACCGATCCCGCAACCGGCTTGGAAGCCGCAGCCTTACTGGCTCAGAGCGACGGCGATGCCTGTGTGCTGTTGAAACTCGACACCACATCGGTCGCGAGTCTGGTCGCCTTCGTACCTTTTGCGAAAAGCCGGGGCGTCTCGATCGCTCCATGGCCTGTGCTGCACCGCCGACCCACTGGAGAATAAAATGGTCAAGCTCGGAGTGAACATCGATCATGTGGCCACCGTGCGCGAGGCGCGCAAGGAGCGCAATCCCGATCCCGTGGCCGCCGCCCTTGTCTCGGAGTTGGCTGGCGCGCATGGAATCACGGTTCATTTGCGTGAAGATCTGCGCCACATCCAGGAGCGCGATGTGCGATTGTTGCGCCAAACCGTGACGACCCACCTGAATTTGGAAATGGCTCCCACGGCGGCAATGGTGCAATTCGCCTTGGAATTGCAGCCCGACATGGTCACCTTGGTTCCCGAGCGTCGACAAGAATTGACCACCGAAGGTGGATTGGATGTCGCGGGCCACGAACGCGAGTTGGGGCCGATTGTGCAAAACCTGCGGGCCCAGCGGATTTTGGTGAGCCTGTTCATCGATCCCGAGGCGCGCCAGGTGCGGTCAGCCCAAAAAGTGGGCGCCGAGCTGGTGGAACTTCACACCGGGAATTTTGCCCGCGCCTTCCATTACGAGCAAGGGGACGAGGCTTGGCAAGCCGAGAGGTCGCGCCTGATCGACGCCGCCGCCTTGGGGCATCGCCTGGGCCTTCGCGTGAATGCGGGACACGGCTTGGATTACCAAAATGTCTCCTACGTGTCCTCGATCCCCCACATGGAGGAATTGAACATCGGACACAGCATCATCTCGCGCGCCATCTTGCACGGCATGGACCGTGCCGTGAGAGACATGCTGGACCAGATCCGGCTGGGAGAAACCGAGGGGAAGAAGTAGCGGGTCAGATCAGCAACAACAACCCCGCCACCACGCCGATCAGGGCAAAGCCTTTCATCCGACGGTTTTTGTCGTGAAAGGCCAGGCTTCCGATCACGAAGCTGACCACCACATTGGTGCGTCGGATGGAAGAGAAGACCGCGATCAGGGCGTGGGGGTTGGACAGACCGTGGAAATACGCCATGTCGGCAGCCAATAGCAAAGGGCCGACGGCGAGCATGGGCCAGCGGAAGGAAAAGGTGTGGCCGCGTTCTCCACGTCCAAACGTGGTCCATAGGCACCCTTGCAACAGGGCGTTGTAGACCGAGAACCAGACCTGCATCGCCCAGGGGTCGAGTTTTTCTCGTTGCAAAAGGTTCTTGTCCCAAAGCGAGCTAGCGGAGCCAACCAGGGTGGCTGCCAACAAAACCCAGATCCATTTATTCTTCCCAAAATGGATCCCTTCTTTGCGACCCAAAAGGCTGAAGACCCAATAACTCGCCAAGATCATTGAAATTCCGCACCATTGCTTGGGAGTGGGCATTTCCCCAAAAAAGGTGATGGCTCCCAGGATCGCGAACAACGGCGCGGTGGCGCGTACCGGCCCGGCGATGGAGATCGGAAGGTGTTTGAGGGCCAAAAAAGATAGGGTCCAGGATACGGTGACAATGGCCGTCTTGATCAACACCAAAATTTGTCCACGGGGCCCAAGATCGGGGACGTAGAGGTGGCAATGGGTGGCGAAGTCGGGCGCGACCCAAGTCAGAAACAGACCCGGCAAGACGAGGACCATGCCGCCCGCAGAACACAAGAATAGCGTTCCGAACAGGGCGTTGCCCTCGATCGCGGCCTTTTTGGCAACGTCGTAGATGCCCAGTAAAAATGCTGAGATCAGCGCCAGAACGATCCAGTTCAAAACAGGCTCAAATTCCCAAGCGGCCTTCGATGCCGAAACTGAAGAAGAGGTCGGTGCCGCTGGCGTACAAGGGATCGGCGCCGATCAAGGATCCCGAGGGGGGCGTGGCGTGGATGGGAGTCCAGGAGCGCGCTCGGTAGTTGTTGCCACCCAGTGCGCGTGCCCAATCGCCTTCAAACTGGCCAAACAGGTTTTGGACTTCGGCATAGAACCGGATTTGGCGGAAGGGGGCGAGGTTGGTCGGGATCTGGAGCTCGGTGCGAATGTCGGTGCGGTATTGGTCTCGAACTTTGGCCCCGTCGGGTGCGGCAGGATCTTCTTGGACAGAAATTGTTCGTGAAACGGTGTCGATCCGGAAGCGATAATAAGGTTTTCCAAGGCTTGCGGAGTGCGACAAAATGATGGAGATCATGGTGTCGGTGCGGGGGTGGAATTTGATCAGGGTCCAGGCGTCGAAGTCGCGGTTGGCTTCCCAGGCCATGGTGGCGCCGTTTGTGAGGGCGTATTCACCCTGGACTCGGGAAAGATTGGTCTGGATTTGCAAAGGGTGCCAACTGGTCCACTTGGCCTGAAAAGTTCCACCCAGGACCGATGCCTGGTCGGTCGTTTGGGAGTGGGGGAGAACCCATAGGAAATCGGCCTTGGGCAATTCGGGTTGGTCGATGGACCGCCAATAGGTGGTGCCGCTGACCTCGATGGGGCCGAAAGATCGGCCTACGCCGACCTTGGCTTCTTTGGACAAAACTTGTCGAACTCCATATTTGGCGAAGGTGGTCGCTTCGGTCGCCTCGTTGGCGCGCATCGAGAGGTTGGCGAGCCACCCAAAACCCATCCACGGGGTCATCAGGGAGGCCGTGGCTTCGGCACCCAATCCGGCATCTTGAGCCCAAAGGCCGCCGGCCGCAAAACCCCATTCCGTCTTGTCTTCCTTGCCACGCAGGCGGATGGAAGAGCGCGAGCGCAGGTAGGCAAAATCGTCGCTTTGGTGGTTGATGTAGTTGATGTCGCTTCCCACGCCTTGGTTGAAGAAGATCCCGTATTGCCGTTGTTCCTCGATGTAATCGACCGCGGAAAGGATTTCGGGCTCCATTCCCATCACAAGCCAGGTGGGCCGGAACGATCCACCCACTCTCCAATCGGATCGATCCAAGGTGGTCGCTGACCAATCCATTTCATGAGTCGGGGGAATGCCGTTGGCTGTTTGAAAGCCGTTGGCCCGTTGCAGAGTGTCGCTCAGTTGCAAGGCCTGGTTTCCGTAGACACTCCCTCCATAAACGTCCAACCAACCCGAACTGAGGTCGCCTTGGGCTTCGGCAAAAGCCAGGAAATCGAGCTTGGTACCGCGCTGGATGTCGTAATAGTCCTGGTGATCGGTATACGATTTTCGGGGATCCGTGATGGGAAGGTTGTCGTTGGAAATATTTCGATGCGACCAGAGGGCCACGGAATGGTCATCCGATGCACCCAGTGCCGTCACGCTCAAGGCCATTGGGCCGATTCCCTGTTCGACCCGCGCGTAACCGTCAAACGCCTGCAAATCGACTTTGGAGATGGGCTGGGTGGACGTGTCCTTGGGAGCGTTGGGGTTGGCGTCCCGGCCCCCCACGAAAAACTTGTCCGCCATGTGGTTGATGGTGGAGGGGGCCAACCAGCGACCCGATGCCGTGAACGTTCCGTTCCCGATGGGGCCAAATAGGTCGATTTCCCGGTTGGTCAAGCCCCAAGAAAGGATTCCTTCATAACGGTCGGTTGCCGGATGGATCGGTTGGTAGCGCAATGCGCTGGCCAAGCCTTGTTCCAAGGGACCTTTGGTGGGATCGTGCTCGACTGTGATTCCTTGGAGGACCCGGGGATTCAGGACACTTTCGTTGCCAGGAAAGGAAAAGTCCAGATGGCGCAAATTGGGAATTTGGAAAGGTCCGAGGATGTGGGTGACGTCTTGGGTTCGGGAACCGTAAACGGAAACTTCCGAGGAAAATTCTCGGACTCCCGAAATGCCGGGAAGATTGCGCAGGTGTTCTTGGAGGTCCATCCGCATTCCGGACATCTGCTCGATGGCCTCAATAGATCCGACCTGAACGGCTTTGGGGGCTCCCTTGCCTCTGACGACGCGCCCTTCCAAAGCCGACCCCAAGGGCTCGAGGTCGATGACGATATCCAGAAGGTTCGTCACATCGGCCAAAGCCAACACCTGGTCGCGGTATCCTTCCTTGCGAAAGGTCACTTCGATGGGGCGTTTGAGCCGAAGTTCCCAATGGCCTTGGTCATTGGAGGAAGTCAAAAAGCTGGAATCCGGAGAAAAGATCCGGACTTTGGGAATCGGAAGTTCACTCCCGGCATCCACCACCGTTCCCAAGGCCTCCACTTGGCAAAGTGCGAGGACAGGAGTGGCGAGTAGGGCGAACAAGGTATTTCGGGTCATCATTCTAATGGGGCAAAATGCATTTCCGATCCTGCTCCGACGACCCTTCCTGGAGTGTTTGGTGCACAATTCGAAGGAGAGGGGCTCCCGTCGGCGCCCGTTCCGCTCCGGCAAACCTCCCCCATCGACTACTTGGCTTTTAGCTATCTGACTTCTCATAGTCTCCTTGCCCTGAAGCTGGTTTCTTCCCTTGATAAGACTGTTCGGCAGCAAAGACTGTGACAATCCTATTTGTGTTTTTTTTTGAAAAAACTTGCATCCAAGGGCGTGACGAATAAAGATTCAGTTGTCGCCTTTGGCGTTTTCCAATTCACCCGTCGGTACAAATATGAATGCAACACAAATTCCTCCAGATCCTTCCCGCCTGTCCACAATCAAAATGATTTTCTTTGTGGGCGCCCTCGTGTTTGGTCGCACGGTCTGTGCGCAAACCGCAGATGATTTGTTCGCCAAGTTCCTCTCGGCGACTTCCGGTTGGCGGGACCTCTCGTTTTCGAGCGCCATGACCACGAACCTGATGGGGCGAACTCAAACCATGCATTCTCGCATTGTCCTGGATCAATCGGGGAACTCGTACCAAGAAATCCTTTCCGGGCCCATGCGAGTCGCAACGGTGGTGCGCGGGGACACTCTTCAAACCAAGGACCTTGAGACTGGAAAAATCGAAACCCGTGTCCTGCCGGGCGGGGGCAAGGCTGCCACCCTTCAATTGGACCCGCAATCGCGATTGTACGCTTTGCGCCAAGCCAACCGTTTTCAGATCGAATCGAAATCGGACAATCAGACGGTGGTGCATGGTGTCCCCATGGATGCATCCAAAGGGCGCATCGAGGTGAAAATGGGCTTTGCCCATTCCACGGGGATGCCCATTGCTTGCGATCTGCTCGATTCCACAGGGCATACCACGGCGCATATGGATTTCGCTTGGGAACAGCACGGAACGTTCCAGGTGATGAAGTCCATGAAAATGACCACCTCACCCTCTGGAAAAACCCGGGGAATGAACTTGGAAATGGAAGTGAGTGGGATTCGTGTAAATTCCGGATTGGATCCCGCTACCTTTCGCTTGCGGGAGGGAAAGTGATGATTCAAAAAATTTGGATTCATTTCGGTTTGGTGTTTGTTGCGTTCGCCTTCGCGGGTGCGCCTGATCCTGATTACACGGGTTTGAAATTAGGAAACCACTGGACCTTTTCTGGGGGTTCGACAGCCACGATCGACAAGGTGGATTCCACTGGGGAAGGCTGGAAATATCGACGCGTTGCCAAGCAAGCCTGCCCCTATTGCAAAGAAAAGTCACCCGTCCCAGACACCTCGTGGTCGTTGGTGCGCGGAGATTCCGTCTTCCAATCCGGTCTGGAAACCGATGGAAAATGGATGTTGGCGATCGTATTGCCTCCCAAGCCGGGGACCAAATGGATTTCCGATCCCGTCGAGCGCGACACCTTGGCTTGGATCGGGAAGGTTACCGCCCGTCTTGCCTCTGGGGTGTATGCAAACTGTTGGAAGGTACTGGGATCTGATAGCCTGGAGTTGTTGATCGATCAAACCATCGGATTGGTTCGGATGACTCAAGGTGCCGTGAAGACAGAGTTGGAGTCCTTCCAACCAGGAAACGGAAGAGGAACGCCTTGAACGCCAAGGTGATTTTCCAACCAGGCCTAATTTTCGGAATCCTGCTTGGATGCGGGCTTTGGATGACCGGCTGTGGGGAGGATTCCAGCACGACCCCGCCCCCTCGCCCCGCTCGCAACACCTACCCCG